>NZ_LGDO01000003.1:0-32557 GCF_001279805.1 Streptomyces sp. XY431 | reverse complement strand
CTCCACACGATGCCCCCCCGGCACCACCCACACCCCCCTCGTCGGCGCCGACCTCACCCTCGCCGCCGCCACCGACCTCCACCTCCCCCTGGACCCCGACTTCGAGTACGCCGTCCTCACCATGTCCGGCCGCACCACCGTCGACGGCGTCCCCCTCGACCCCGGCGCCATGCTCTACCTCGGCACCGGCCGCCGCACCCTCCCCCTCCACGCCGACACCGACGCCACCCTCCTGCTCCTCGGCGGCGAACCCTTCGAGGAGAAGCTCGTCATGTGGTGGAACTTCATCGGCCGATCCGGCGACGAGATCGTCCAGGCCCGCAACGACTGGGAGACCGGCACCCGCTTCGGCGAAGTCCACGGCTACGACGGCGCCCGCCTCCACGCCCCGGCCCTTCCCGACATCCCGCTGAAGGCGCGTGGACGGGTGCGCTGACCTGGGAAGATGCTCGAAGAGGGCATCTGTGCCCGTTGCTGCCGACTGGACTGTGCCAGCGTCGGAAGGTCAATGGCGGAACGAGTTCCGCTGCCCGCCCTTGCCTCCTCGGGAGGCAAGGGCGGGGGTCCGTGGATTCTCAGGTCTACGCGCGTTTCGCAAGGTCTGCTCGTATCGATGCTGACCTTTTGCTGACTTTTCTGGCTGACCGTCAGTGACGGGTCGGCCTGGTTGGCCACCACTTGATCGAACCAGGCTCGCCGTGTTCGGAGTGGGCCACGATCATGTTGCTGCTCCGATAGCCTGCGTCGGGTGGCTGGGGCATCAGCACTGCGGGGCGGTGACCACCGCCGTCGAGTGCTTCCGCGACGGCCGACAGCTGCCCGGTCACCTGGCCGGCATCGCCCACGACGTGCGCCGCCCCTACGACGAGGCCCTGCGCCTCGGCGTGGCGCCTGGCGACCTGGTCGAGGCCACCGTCCACGCCCAGACCCGGCAGACCGTGTCCGCGCTGCACCGCGACCGGCTGCTGCGTCCGCTGGTCGCGGCCGGAAGGCTGCAGGGGGTCGGCGCGTACTACAGCCTGGACTCCGGCCGGGTCACCTTCTTTGACTGACCGGCGTACCGTCGCCGCGGGGCGGGGGACCCTCTTCGGGGCGCAGGCCGTCGAGGAGCCCGGCGCGGTCGGTCAGCAGGGCGGTGAGGATGGAGCGGGCGACGGTGAGGAGTTCGCCGGTCTCGGGGCTGGTGAGCCGGTAGAGCACGGAGGTGCCCTCGCGTCGGGACGTGACGATGCCGGTGCGGCGCAGGATGGCGAGTTGCTGGGAGAGGTGGGCGGGTTCGACACCGACCTCGGGGAGGAGTTCGGCGACGGTGTGTTCGCGTTCGCTGAGGAGTTCCAGGACGCGGATGCGCACGGGGTGGCCGAGGGTTTTGAAGAACTCGGCCTTGTGCTGGTAGAGCGGCACGGTGGTGACGGAGGGCTGTCGCGGACTGTCGGCGGCCATAGGGTTCACCGCCCCCGCCGGCTGGTGGGTGGGCTGGTCATCATTGCCTCAGACTCTAGCAATGCCGGGAAACCGCCCTGGTCAGTGCGGGGCGAGGGCGGCCAGCGCCGTGTCGGCGTCGGGATACAGACGCAGGATGCCCAGGCCGTGGGCGGTGGCGAGCAGCGGCGCGTCCCTGCCGGCGAGGCCGCACACGGCCAGGGGGCCGTGGTCGGCACCGAGGCGGCCGGCGGCGTTGACGATCGCGGCCTCGACCTCACCGCTGCAGCCCTGCAGTGCAGCGAGGTCGATGACGATCGCCCCGGTACAGCGCGCGCCGCTCCAGTCGACGGCGCCGGTCAGGCGGTGCGCCACGCTCTCGCCGAGGAACCCGGACAGGCGCAGCACGCCGATGTCACCGATTCGCTCCAGGTCCCATTGCATGCTCACCGCCACCTCTTTTCAGCACACCCGAGGTGGCGGTGAGCATCGGCGAGGTCCCGACGACCCATCGGGAGCAGGGGGCTGGGATGCCCGCCCGGTGTGTGCCGGTGCCGCCCAGCTTCCGGCGGACGCCACAAGTCGTCCGCCGCCGCCGCGAACGGAGCAGGCAGTACCCGCACACGCCGGTGCGTTGCAACACGCATCCTGATCCCCTTCCTCGCTATTGCCAATATTAGCAACTGCTAAGATGTGCAATGCGACAGGTTGCCGGAAGCGCCTGCTGCGAAGTGGCCGCCCCGGAACCGACGCCGGGGCGGCCATCTCGGCGTGGGCCGGGCGAGAGGGGGCGCCCCGGCCCACGGCTGCCCATGGCAGTCGGGGTGTCCGGTGTCCCGCGGGTGGGGCGGGAGCCCAGTGGGTCCTGGCACCGCGTGCAGGCCCCGATGACTGACCCCCTGCGCCGATAGGCACGTTGGGCCGCATGGCGGCAGGAGCGGTTCGTCGCCCCGGACCTGGCCGTGAGCAGGCTCTACGGCCGCATCAGGCCGGTCAGGCGGTGCGCCCGGTTCCTGGAGTTCTGTCGCTGCCTGGGGCCCTCTGCCCGCCCGACATCCGTATCGCCACAAGGAGCAGGGCAGCATGATCCGCCGCTGCACCATCCGGCGAAACCGCCGCGCCGACGACCGGCGCCTACACGCCCTCGTCCACAGGGCGAAAGCCGCCTGAACCTCAGCCGAGCCTCTTGAGCATCTTGACCGAGGTCGTCTCGTAGCCGAGCGACTCGTACAGGCCGCGCGCACCCGTGTTGAACCCGAAGACACTGAGGCCGAGCGTATGAGCGCCCTGCGCCCGGGCGTATTCCTCGCCGAGGACCATGGCCATGCGCCCGAAGCCCCGACCGCGCTTGTCGGCGTCGATCCACGGCGCCGACATTGGAGCGGTCTCGCCCCTGCCCGTCGGCCACGAGAGACCGCCGCAGGGTAGGCGTCGCCCGCTACGGCACCAGTGCCGGATTCCTTGAAGGCGGTACCCAAATCGGCGGCGGAGCTGCCGGGCCGGCGGGGCGGGCCGGCTGGACGAGGGCATCGAGCACCTGCCGCACCTGCCCCCCGAGCAGGTGATGACCTACCACCTCACCGGGCATCGAGCCGGACCTGCGTGCTCGATGCCCGAGGTCGGCGGCGCGCACTGCGATGTGCGGAGGGTTGAAGCGGGCAGCCGGCAGGGTGGGTGTGGTCAGTGGCGGTTGCCGAGCGCGAAGAGCAGGATGACGAAGCCGGCGAACAGGTGTGTGCCGGCGATGTAGATCGAGGCGCGGACCAGCATGGCCTTGCGGCGCTTCTTCTCGTCACTGCTGGCCGAGCTCATCGGTACTCCTCGGGGTGTGTGCGGGGGCCGGCCGGGGCCGGGGGCGAATGTGCAGGCGCCGGCCGGTGAGGGCCGCGCGGGCGAGGTGTTCGCGCAGCTGTGCCGTATCGGCGGTGACGGGCGGGTGGGGCGTTCCGTGGTCGTCGTAGAGGGTGATCTCGAAGCGCAAGCGTGCCTCCTACGGCCGGGGTGCGGTGGACAGCGGGAGCAGGACGCTGATCGTCTTGCCGGGTCCTGACCGCTCGGGGATGGCAGTGAGGTGGCCGCCGAAGTCGGCGGCCAGGCCCGCGACGACGGCAAGGCCCCTGCCGTGCCCGGTGGCCGGCGGGGCGTCGTCGGGTGCGGGGACTTCGGGGACGCGCGGGTCGTCGTCGCGTACGGCGATCGTGAAGTGGTCCTCGGACACGAGGACGGCGAGCGTGGCGCGGGCCGAGCGGGTGTGGCGGACGGTGTTGGTGGCGAGTTCGGTGACGATGAGCAGGGCCGCGTCCAGGACGGCCGCTCCGGCGGGCACACCCCGGGCGGTCAGGACGGTGTGAGTGGTGCGTGTGGCCAGGCGGACCATCGTCGGCGCCACCGCCATGGTCAGGGTGTGGACCCCGGTCCCGGGCCTCGCCGCCGCCACGGGCACCGGCACGGGCTCTGGTTCGGGGCGGTGGCGGAAGCCGCGCCAGCGGTGGGTCACCGTCGTCCCTCTTCCGCTGCGGCGGCCTGCGTGCCTGTCAGGTGGCGGCGGGCGTAGCCGATGGCGTCGGGGGTGGCGGCGAAGACCCGGTGTTCGGCGTGCAGGGTGTCGAGTACGCCGAGGGCGTCGAGTGTCCTCAGGTGGTCCTCGTGTACGCCGGAGACCAGGACGGGGATGTTGCGCCGCTCCAGCTTGGTGATGGCGTCGCCGAGCACGAGGGCGCCGGTGGCGTCGATCGCGCTGACGCGTGACAGGCGCAGGATGACGGCCTTGACGTCGGTGGTCTCGGCGAGTTCGAGGAGGAAGCGGTGGGCGCCGGCGAAGAAGACGGGGCCGTCGATGCGGTAGGCGACGATGTGGTCGGCGAGCAGGGCCTGTTCCTCGGCGTGGTGGTCGGCCGGGGGCAGGCCCTCGTGCAGTGCCACCTTGGTGAGTGCGGCGGTACGGGCGACCTGGCGCAGGGCGAGCGCGCCGGCGACCAGCAGGCCGACGATGACGGCGGTGACCAGGTCGAAGGCCAGGGTCGCGCCGGCGGTCAGGGCCAGGATCGCGGCCTCGCCCCGGCCGCTGCGGGCCAGCGCCCGCAGCGAGGCGACCTCGACCATGCGCACGGCGGTGGCGATCAGCACTCCGGCGAGTGCGGCGAGCGGGATGCCGGAGACGAGCGGGGCGGCGGCGAAGACCACCACGGCCAGCACGGCCGCGTGGACGAGTGCGGCGAGGCGGGAGGCCGCGCCGGAGCGGACGTTGACGGCGGTGCGGGCGATCGCGCCGGTCGCGGCGACGCCGCCGAACAGCGGGACGACCAGGTTGGCGATCCCCTGGCCGAACAGTTCGCGGTCGCTGTCGTGCCGCTCCGAGACGCTCATCGCGTCCGCGGCGGTCGCCGACATCAGCGACTCCAACGCGGCCAGCGCGGCCACGGCCAGCGCGGCGGTGGCGAGGTGCGGGATCTCGCCGAGGTGCAGGAAGGCGAGCGAGGGGGCGGGCAGCCCGGCGGGCAGGTGCCCGATCGTGGCCACGTCCAGGTCGGCCAGGCCGGTGACCAGAGTGGCTGCGGCCACTGCCAGCAGCGAGAAGGGGACACCCGGGCGCAGCCGGGCACCGACCAGCATCACCACCGCGACCCCGGCCGCCAGAGCGAGTGCGACCAGGTGCGGGGTGCGTGCGAAGTCGGCGACCGCGTCCCGGGCGGCGACGGCGACGTTCTCCGCGCCCGAGGGCTGCACGCCGAGCGCGGCGGGCACCTGCTGGAGGCCGATCACGGCGGCGATGCCCAGGGTGAAACCTTCCACCACCGGGGCCGGCACGTAGGCCATGAACCGTCCGGCTCCGCCGAGCGCGGCGACGATCAGCAGCACACCCGCCAGCAGTCCGACGGTCAGTACCCCGGCGGTGCCGTACTGGTGGACGATCGGGACCAGGACGACGGTCATCGCCCCGGTCGGCCCGCTCACCTGGAGGTTGGAACCGCCGAAGAACGCGGCCAGCGCGCCGGCCACCACCGCGGTGGCGAGGCCGGCCTCGGCCCCCGCGCCGGAGGCGACCCCGAACCCGAGGGCCAGCGGCAGCGCGACGATCGCCACCGTCAGTCCCGCCAGCAGGTCCTTGCGCGGCGAGCGGCCCATCGTCGCCAGCACCGCCCGGTTCGGCAGCACCGCGCGCAGCCGCAAGCCGGCCCGGCGGGCGTACATCGTGAGGTCCGCGCTCATGCGCCGTGCGCCTGCCGCTGCGGCTCGCGCAGCTCGGCGAGGAGCGTCCCCTGGTCGGTGATCATCTCGGTGAGGATCCGCCGGGCCGCGCGCAGCAGCTCGGCCACGTCCGGAGTACTCAGCGCGTAGACCACGGTGTTGCCCTCCCGGGTCGCCGTCACCAGCTGGGTGCGGCGCAGCACGGCGAGCTGCTGGGAGAGGTTCGACGGCTCGACCTCGATCGCGGCCAGCAGCTCGCGCACCGGGCGCGGACCGTCCTGGAGGAGCTCCAGGACCCTGATCCGCACGGGGTGGCCGAGGGTGCGGAAGAACTCCGCCTTTGCCTGGTACAGCGGGACCGCCATGGCGCTCAGTCCTCTTCCTCTTCGTCCACGGAATGCGCCACGGCGATGCCGTGGTGGGCCGCGATCCGCAGCAACTGCGTCACCCGGCCCTCGTACGCCTGGGCGCCGTCCTCGTCGCCGGCCTCCCGTGCCAGGGCGCGCAGCCGCCGGGCCTCGGCCAGTTGCTCACGCAGTTCCTCGTCGAACACGTCGCCCATCGTCGTCCTCCCCGGGCCGACCGCCACGGCGGCCGGCCGCACTGAACCTCTCCGTACAAGGATGCAGCATCTATGAATGTGAAGAATTCTTCAACTGGCGATCAAAGCAAGTGGCAAGCCACCTGCATCCGTCCGATCACGATCAGTTGCGAACACTCCAGCGTGTGACTGCGACACCATCCGTAGCCTCAGAGGCACGACGGGCCAACCCCTACCGCCCGTGGTGCACAGCACACACAGCGGACGCGGACGGCACTCACCAACACGACAGGAAGAGAGCGAAGATCGTGAACGGAGTCGACCGGGCACTCATGGACGCGATGGCCATCGACGGCGCACTCGGCGCGGCCCTCGTCGACCTCGAAAGCGGCATGGCCCTGGGCATCCGCAGTGCCGTCCCCGACCTCGACCTGCCCCTCGCCGCCGCCGGCCACACCGACATCATCCGCGCCACCCACCGCACCCTCGCCGCCACCAACCTCGGCACCGAGACGATCGAGGACATCCTGACCACCCTCACCGCCCAGTACCACCTGCTCCGCCCGCTCACCCGCACCAGCGGCGACAGGCTCTTCCTCTCCCTCGTCCTCGACCGCACCCGCGCCAACCTCGCCATGGCCCGCCATCAACTACGCCGCATCGAAACCGAGCTCGACATATAAGCCCAGGCCTGGCGGGATGGCAGGTGCATCAGGACGGACGCCGCCTTGTCCCGGTCCCCGGGACGATGGCACGTCTGCCAGTGGTCGCCCGGCCGGAGCAGATCCACGCGGCGCGGATCCGAACCCTTCCCTCGAACCCCCAGAGGAACGAAGTCCCCGCCCCCGCGCGGCGGCAGCCGCTACCAGCCCGCCAGCACCGGCTTCGCCCTGGTGCAGTCGCGGACCGCCGACGTGTTCGCGCTGCGCGTCGCCCAAACCGGCACACTGGTCGCCTACCGGGTGCTGCCCAACCCCGACATCCCCAGGGACTGGAACATCGTCACCTTCCCCATCAACCCCCAGTACACCAACGGAGCGGAACCACCGAGCAGGCCCCTGCCGACGGGGCCGTCGTGCGCGACCTGGCCAACACCTACGTGTGGACCGACGACGGAGGATTCTTCGCCGAGACCACCACCACCACGGACTCCGTCACCGAGACCACCGCCGGCTCCGACACCGTCAAGGACATGGCCACCGCCGGCGCCGAGTTCGGCTTCACCGTGTTCGGCGTCGGCATCGGCGCCCAGCTCGACGCGAGCCTCGGCGGCAGCCGCAGCGTCACCCGCACCCGCGCCCGCGACGCCTCCCGCTCCTACGCCCTCGACGCGGACGGCCGGACCCGGCTGTCGCGGCGGGTCGCCAACGACGAACCCGAGCTGCTGAACCTGATCGCCGACGTCCTCGCCCTCGCCGACGGCGAGCCGGTGACGTGGGTGATCGACATGACCGGCGGCGAGCCGGCCCTGCTGGTCGGACGGCCTCGCGGCCGCTTCTTCTCGATCGGCTCGACCTCGAACAGCCCATCCCCACCACGCACACCGGCACCATCCCGCACGAATGATACTGAAATGCATGCGGGTTGCCGGTTGCCGACCACGCTCCCGGGCCGCGCCGGGGATCCGTCCTCACTGGCCGCGCATGACGGGGCTCAGCCGGGCTGGGGCCGAAGGAGGCGGCCTTGGACCACGTCGGCTGCGGGGACGGGAGTGCGGTGGTGCGGGATGTTGGCTGAGTGAGGGGGGTGGGGTCTCGCCTATTCCGAGTCCCGGGGCTCACGCCCGGGGACCGCTCCAGGGCCACCCCCCTTGGTCGCGGCACCCCAACCGGGGTCTCGGACCGACCTCAAGAACACCAACCTAACCGCGGCCACTGACAAGGCACAGACCTTGTCCAACCCCCGTCCCGCACTGGCGAGCCGTTGCGCCTCAGCACATCATCGGCCCTCACGAGGCGAGGCCGACCCGGCACCGATCCGCTCGACCAGGACGAGATGTGCGTCCGGACCGCCGCTTACTGACCCACGCTCCTAGCCAACTCCCCACCCCCGACGCGGCGGCGCCGCGCCAGACCCAGCAGTCCGACCGCAAGCCGCCCTGCCGGCGCGTCCTGCACTGGGTCACCTTCGTCTCCCGCATCCTGCCGCCGGTCCCCGCCGCCGACGCGCCGCCCCTGGAACAGGACCTGATCCGCGCCGACATCGCGTCCAACTACGAACTCGTCCGCCGCCTGGACCCCTACGTACGCCAGGCCACCGCGACCAGCACCGCCCTCGCCGCCGCCACCCGCGCGGCCCTCAGCACTCACCTGCCGCACCTCCTCGCCCACGAAGAGGTCATCACCCGGTTCCTCACCGACTACTACGGCATCACCGAGTAACCCCACCTGCTCCCCGCAGGTCCCCACCTGGGCTTCACCGGCGAAACGCGCCGGTGAAGCCCAGGACCCGCCTGCCGGCGGTGGTTGCGTCGGCAGCGAGGTGGCGACAACGTCCGGACGCTTCACAGCAGGTCGCGGACCGGGCGCCGGCGCTCGCGGGTCGTCCGCTCGCATACGCCCCGGGCGAGTGCGGCGGCACCAGCATGCGCTGCCCGGTCAGCGCGATGGCGCTGGTGAGGGCAGGGACCATCAGGACGCCCCTCCCACCAAGGGTCGAACGGGCGGAACCCCTCACCCGCGCACGGATCCTGAAGCTCCTCGACGGCCTGGCGGTCAGCGAGTGGCGCTACGACTGGGATCCCGACGCCCTCCACATCGGCCCGATGGCCCAGGACTGGCGGGCCGCCTTCGGCTACGGTCGCCGTGACACGACGATCGACGTCGTCGACGCACAGGGTGTCCTGATCGCTGCGGTCCAGGAACTATCGCGCTGCGTAAGCCAGTTGGAGGAGCGCCAGGCCACACACTCCTGCCACGCGCCGGAGCCCGCGAGTCCCGACAGCAATCCGGCGCAGGCGCCCGCTTGATCCCCTGGTAGCCCGATCGGACGACACCGAGGTGGAAGGGGTCGTTCTGCCCGCCCGTGCCGGACAGGTTGCGGGGGTGCTGGATCAGCGCTACGACGCCGGCCGCTACGGCGCTGCGCGAACGGATGCGGCCCAGATGCCCGATCCTCAACGGAGAGGTCGTCAGAAGCCAACCAATGGCAGGATGCGTACCCCACCGAGAACATCCTGCGCGAGGGCCTCGACGGCCGGACCGGGCTGCGTGCCGAACACGAGAAGCAGATCGACGAGGAAGCCCGCACGGCCTACTGTGCGAAGATCGAGCAGGCCGCCAGGTCCGCCGCAGCACTCAAGGCTTTCGGCCTTGGGAGCGATTGAGGTCGGGGCCAGCGTGTGACGTGACAAGGGCCGCACGGGTTGGGTGAGTTGTGACGCCTGTCTGGGCCCGTGCGGCCTGTTCCCATCCTGGCCTGTCCGGGGTCGCCCTCGGCTGTGCAATCGTCTGTTGGTGGCGCCTCAGAATCAGTGCTGATCTGGGCCATCAGTCCGAACCGCCGACCAGTGCTTCGCCGAGCGGGGTGCGCCGGTAGAGCACCGACCGTCCGGACCTGGCGCGTACGAGCAACCCCGCGCCTCGCAGGATGGCGAGGTGGTCTCCTACCGCGCCGGGTGCCATGGCGAGGCTTCGGGCGAGGTGGCTGGTGCTGGCCGGGGCGTCCAGCGCCAGCAGCAGCCGGGCCCGGGCCCGGCCGACCAGAGCGGTCAGCGTGTCCGGTTGGGGGACGTTCTCATGTTCGCCCCACAGGGCGGCGGTGCCGCGGGCCGAGTAGATCAAGGTCCTGGGCCAGGGGTCTTCCATGTGGGCGGCGACATGCCCGACGAAGACGGAGGGGATCACCAGGAGCCCGTCGCCGGCGAGCCGGAGCGTTCCGCCTCGGAGGAAGCCGATCTCGATGCCGCCGGCGCGCCAGGCGATGCCCGGGTGCAGGCTCTCGATGGTCGTGGCCCATCCGTGTTCGCCGATCACGCCCACCCGGTGTACGACATCGCGCTCACAGATCGCGCGCAGTTGCGGCCAGTCCGCGGCGAGCAGCTCGTGCCATGCCCGGTTCATCGCCTCGGCGATCCTGGGGACGGCGTCCGTCGAGTCCAGCACCGCGCGTACGCGGGGATCGCGGGCGGACGGGCCGGTGGCGGTGGTGGCGATTTCGTGGCGGGCCGCTTCCAGCGGGGTGGCCCGGATCATGGCCAGGTCGTCGGCCCAGGTCTGGTTGAGGCCGCGCGGGGGCGGGGCGACGAAGTTCGGTCCGCCTTGCGGGGTGTGCAGGGCGAGGGCGGCGTCCAGTTCGGTCTCGCGGCGAAGCCGCTCGAAGGCCGGCAGGAGCCGGGCGGCCCAGGCTCGCGGCAGCGGCCGGCCGTGGCCGGCGAGCGAGCGCAGCAGAAAGCAGAGGTCCATCGCGGGCGACAGCGCGAAGCGGCTGCGCAGCAGGTCCTCGACGGAGACTTCGAAGCGCAGCACCCCGCGATGCTACCGCGGCACGTCTGTTTCCGATTCGTCCAGCGACGAATCAATGGCGGGTGGCGTGGGCGTACGGTGAGGGTGGGCGTCATGACCCCAACCGCCGAACTCGCGCAGGGCGACCGCCGTACCACCTACCGAGAATTGCTGGCCGAGCCGCGATTCCGGCTGCTTTTCTCGACCCGTGCCGTCGCGATCACCGCGGGCGCGCTGCGGATCACCACGTTCTCGGCTCTGGTCTTCGCGACCACCGGCTCCGCGCCGTTGAGCGCGCTGGCTTTCGGTATCGGCATTCTCCCGCAGTTGTTCGGCTCGCTGCTCCGGGCTCGCTGTCCGCCTCCGGCTACCCCGACTGCCGGGAGCGTACGGCCGCACACCCGGCAGCGCTCGGGGCGACGGCGGGGCCGTCCGGACAAGCCTGCACGGTGCCGGCCTGCTGCTGCGCGGACGCACGGTCCGACGGCTGATGCTGGCGCAGTGGCTACCGCCCGCTTTCGTAGCCGGCGCGGAAGGCCTGATCGTCGCCTATGCGGGAGGACGCCACTTCGCTCCCGGCTGGTACGCAGTACTGATGGGCTGTCTGCCGGTCGGCATGCTCGTCGGGGACCTGCTGGTGGGGCGACTGCTACGGCCACCCACCCGGGAACGACTGGTGGTCCCGTTGATCGCGCTGAACGGACTGCCACTGGTCGGCTTCGCCGCCGAGCCCGGAGTGGGCGTCTCGTCCTGTCTGCTGCTGCTCTGCGGTTTCGGATTCGCCTACGGTCTCGGCCTGCAGCGGCCGTTCCTGGACGCCCTGCCACAGGACGGCCGGGGCCAGACCTTCGCTCTGCTCGGCTCCGGCAGCATGACCTTGCAGGGCATCGGGCCGGTCTGCTTCGGCTCAGTGGCCGCAGCCATCGGAACAGGCGGCGCAATCGCCCTGGCGGGCGGCGCGGCGGCGCTGACTGCCGGCTGGATGCTCACCTGGCACCCACTCACCTCCCGTGCACCCGCCCCGAATTGCGAAACGGGATCAGAGACCGGCGCCGCACAGTATGCGTGGCGTTCTCCCGCGCAGCAACCCTCGCAGGCCGTCACGCACCCCACCGCCACCCCCACACCTCTCTGACGGACAGTCATTTCCGGTAGTTCGCTGTGCAAGGAGTCCTCGGCCTCGGCTCTGCCGGCCGTTGCGGACCACGTACGGGATCTTGAGACGAACAGCCCATGGAAGGTTCAATCCGCATGATCGATGAATTCGCGAAGGCCAACCTGCACAGCAGGCTGCGGCGGGACCGCGAGGCGCTGCTCTGGAAGCTCGACGGCTTGTCCGAGTACGACGCCCGCCGACCTCT
The DNA here is from genome assembly GCF_001279805.1 of Streptomyces sp. XY431. NCBI lineage: Bacteria > Bacillati > Actinomycetota > Actinomycetes > Kitasatosporales > Streptomycetaceae > Streptomyces > Streptomyces sp. XY431. The sequence continues at coordinate 20,603 of NZ_LGDO01000003.1, read as the reverse complement.
GACAGCGACCGGGACCAACCTCCTGGGCCTGGTCAAACACGTGGCCACCGTCGAGGCCAGGTACTTCGGCGAGGTCTTCGACCGCCCGTCCCCGCAACCGCTGCCCCGGTGGCAGGACTCCGACGGCAGCGACCTGTGGGCGGCCGAGAACGAGACCCGCGATCAGATCATCGGGTTCTACCGGCGCACCTGGGAACACTCGGACGCCACGACCAACGCGCTCTCCCTCGACGCCCCCGGCCACGTCCCGTGGTGGTCGGAACCCTCCCCGAACACCAACCTGTTCGCCGTCATGCTCCACGTCCTCAGCGAAACCGTCCGGCACGCCGGGCACGCCGACATCCTCCGCGAGAACCTCGACGGCCGGACCGGGCTGCGCGCCGAACACGAGAGGCAGATCGACGAGGAAGCCCGGGCAGCCCACTTCGCGAAGATCGAGCGGGCCGCCAGGTCGGCTGCACCGATCACAGAGGTGCGGTGTTCATGGGCGGTCACCTCGGTCGCGGGCCGCGTCGGTGGCGGTCCACGCGGGCGAGGACGTCCAGCAGGATCGTGATCCCGAGGGGTGGTGGTGGTCGTGCTTGTGCAGCGGGTCGGAGTCGTCGGTGTGCGAGTCGTCCTTGCCGCCTCCGCCGTGCATGCCGCGCATGCCGCGCATGCCGCGCATGCCGCGCATCATGAAGAACATCATCAGCGGGCAGACGGCGACGATGCCGAGCAGTGCGATCGTGCCCACCGGCACGCCGAGGGCCAGCGCGCCGACGACGGCGATGGCGATCGCGATGGCGTACAGGCCGTAGTTCCTGTTGTTCGTCATGGCGGGCTCCCGAGGTCCGCGAGCCGCACACCGCTGTTCGGCGTGTGTGCTCATGGTCTGGCGGTGTCGCGCAGGGCGCTCAGGCGCTTGCGGTACTCCTCGTCGTCGATCTCGCCGCGGGCGAACCGCTCGCCGAGCAGCTGCTCGGCCGTGACAGCGGGAGGGGCGGGCGGTGCCGGTGGCATCGGGTGGGTGTTCGAGCGGTCCAGCGCCCGGAACAGCAGCACGCCGCCTCCGATGATCAGCGCCGTGAAGAGCAGCATGGTCAGGCCCATCCCGAACCAGCCCCAGCCGCTCATACCGTGATCGTTCCAGTACATCATCACGGTCACCTGCCCACGTTCTCGTCCTCTGCCGGCCGGGGCTGTTGCTTCGGCCGCACCTCCACTCTCCTCCTTGAGCCGGTGGCCGGCATGGGCCACTTGGGCCCGGCCGCCACTCCGAAGGGCCCCTTCCCCTCGGGTGAAGGGGAGAGCGACAGTGGAAGGACCCGACGGGCCGGAGGTGGAGCGTCATGGGTGTCGCCGACGTCGTGGTGGTCGTGGCCGCCGTCGCCCTGATCGCCGGTCTGGGCCGGTTCTTCTTCGGCCCGCGCCGAATCCGTGCCGCACGGCTGGAGGGCCGGGTGCAGCGGGTGGACGTGACGGTGCGCGGCGGCTACCGGCCGGATGTCATCCGCCTGCGCCAGGGCGTGCCCGCGGAGCTGGTCTTCGACCGGCAGGAGAGCGGCGAGTGCACCTCCCGGGTCGTCTTCCCGGACCTGCGGGTGAGTGCGGCGCTGCCGGCGTTCAAGCGCACCACCGTCACGTTCGTGCCGGCGCAGGCGGGCTCGTTCGGGTTCGCCTGCGGAATGAACATGATCCACGGAACGCTCCTCGTCGAACCCGACGGCGACGGCAGCCCTCCCCTGCTGGCGCCTGCCGCCGAGCCTGCGACGGACAGGACGGCGGAGACGGGCCCGGTCCCCGCAGCGGCGGAGTCCGCTGCGGAGGAGGACGCGGAGGCGGCCGAGCGCCAGGAGGAGATCAAGGACCTGACCCGTCGGGTCGTCGTCGGTGCGGTGCTGACTGCGCCGGCGCCCAGGCGATCACCGCACTGCGGCAGCTGGACGTCGATGTCGTCATGCTGACCGGCGACAACCGGCGCACCGCCGCCGCCATCGCGGCCGAGGTCGGCATCGCCCGCGTGCTGGCCGAGGTCCTGCCCGAGCACAAGGCCGACGAGATCCGCCGGCTCCAGGCGGAGGGCCGCACGGTCGGCATGGTCGGCGACGGCATCAACGACGCCCCGGCCCTCGCCGCCGCCGATGTCGGACTGGCGATCGGCACGGGTACCGACGTGGCGATCGAGGCCGCCGACGTCACACTCATCTCCGGCTCGCTGTCGGGTGTGGTCACCGCAATCCGGCTCTCCCGCGCCACCATGCGCAACATCCGTCAGAACCTGTTCTTCGCCCTCGTCTACAACGCCGTCGGCATCCCGATCGCCGCCGGCGCCCTCTACCCGATCTGGGGCATCCGCCTCAGCCCGATCATCGCCGCCGCAGCGATGGCCCTCTCCTCCCTGTCCGTGGTCACCAACTCCAACCGCCTGCGCCGCTGGCACCCGCAGCCCCTGCCCACCGGCACACCCATCACGCCGGTCGAACCGCGCGTCGAAGTCCCCGACGACCACACCGCACACACGGCGCGTGCCGGCCACGGCCACGCGCAACACCAGGGCGGCCATCACGAGACGCAGACGGTCACCGACCCGGTGTGCGGGATGACGCTCGCGCCCGAGAACGCCACCGACACCCGCGACACCCCGGACGGCACGCTGTACTTCTGCTCGCCCGGCTGCGCCGCGGCCTACGACGCAGGCCCCGACCGCTACCGGCGCGGGGCAGCGCGCGGCGGCCCGGAGCACTGACGCGGGCAGCGGGCGCAGGCAAGCTGTCCGTCAATGGTGGTGGCCGGGGCTGCCGTGCGGAGGGGCGCTCGGCGACGGCGTCGAGGCTTCGGGCTTCGGCGCCGTGGCGATGCCGTCGGCGTCGCCGATGCGGCCGTGTCCGGCTCGGCTGGCGACAGGACCGCCGCGGCACGGCGCCAGCCGTCCACGGGCCGCGGCCGCCACGACGAGGGCGGCCGGCCGGCGGACGGCTGCCCGGAGAAGCTGCCGTCCGCGCTGTCCGCGGGCCCGGCGGCCGAGGCGGTCAGCCTGATCGACAGCCTGTGGCTGGAGCCGACCGGGCAGGTCGCGGCGCCCTTCGAAGTCGAACACGCAACCTCCATTCACCCCGGCGTCGTGCGGATGCTCGACCAGGCACTCAGCGGCGATACCCCCGCAACCCACCGGACGTTCCTGGTGGCCCCCGATGCCCGTGAGGAAGCGGTACGCACCCAGATCCGCCGCCGGGCCTTCAGCCGCGTCGCCGACCTGCACGTGCGCTACCTCCCGTACGGCCAACCGGAGGCCGACCGCCAGGCCATGACGACGGTGACGCCGCGCCAGGTGCCGGGTGACGACGGCCGCCCTTGTCGGACTTGGCGGGGCAGGGAACGGCGTTGCTCCACGACAGTCGGCTCACTCCTTGTCCGGGTAGGGGTTGAGCAGGCCCAGCAGGGTTCGGGCGAGCATGTCGACGGCCTGCTCGGCGGGCAGGTGGCCCTCCTCCACCTCGCTGATCAGGGCGTGGACGAGGGCGTAGATAGTGGTGACCAGCCAGGGCCGGGGAAGGTCGGTACGGAAGGCACCCTGCTGCTGGCCGCGGCTGATGAGCTGTTCGAGACGGTGGAAGACCGGTTCGTGGCGGCCGCGTACGCGCTCCGGGCCGAGGTGGCGGACGGCTGCCGCGTACAGTCCGCGGAATCGGTCGAGCAACCGGGGTGTGCCGAGGAAGCGGACGAGCGCGTCGGCTGCGGGGCCGGACTCCAGGTCGGCGGCGTCGAGGGCGGAGTCGATCTCGGTGAGGGTGCGTTCCAGCAGCGCGTCCAGGACGGCTTCGCGGGAGTTGAAGTGGCCGTAGAGGGTGACCCGGCCGACGCCCGCGGCCCTGGCGATCTCGGCCATGGTCGCGTCGGGGCTGCGGCCGAAGCAGACGGCGGCCGCGTCGAGGATCGCGGTGATGCTGCGTTCCGCGTCGGCACGGCGTGCGGCCGGAGTGGGGCGCGGTCGGTCGGTGGGTGTCATGTCGGCAGCGTACGCGGCGTGTCAGTGCGCGAAGACCGGGCCGTCGGTGGCCTCCGGCCGACCCGGCGGCACCAGCCACAGCGCGAGGGCGGCCATGGCGAACGCGGCGACGGCGCAGGCGGTGAAAGCGGCGTGGAGACCGGACATGCCGCCGGTGCCGGACAGGCTGGAGGCCGCGAGGACGGAAGCCAGTGCGACTCCCAGGGCCCCGCCGAGCTCGTGACCGGTGTTGACGATGCCGGAGACCAGACCCGCCCGGTGGTGGTCGACACCGCGCATCGCGGTGGTGGTGGCGCACACGAACCCCGCACCCAGCCCGACGGAGAGCAGGATGAAACCAGGCATGAGGTCCCGCAGAGCGGTACCGTCTGCCGGCAGCCGCGCGAGCAGAGCCGCGCCCGCGCCGGAGACGGCGAACCCGATGGCGGCGGTGGGACGTGCGCCGAGTCTGCCCAGCGCGTGGGCCGCTCCATGCGCGCCCAGGATCGTGCCGACGGCGGCCGGGAGGAACACCAGCCCGGTACGCAGGGCGGACAGGCCGAGCCGGTGCTGGGCATACCAGGAGGAGAGGAAGAACCCGGCCAGCAGCAGGCTGGAGGCCGCGAGCATCACCAGGGCCCCGGCCATGACCGGACGGTTCGTCAGCAGCGCAGGCGGCAGCAGTGGTTCGCGCACCGTACGGGCGATGAGGACGAACGCGATCGCGCAGCCGACGGCGGCGGCGAGCGTCACCAGGACGACGGGGCTCGCCCAGCCCGCATCACCGGCTCGGACCAGACCGTAGACCAGCAGGGCTGCCGCCGCGGTCCCGGTGAGGGTGCCGGGGACGTCGAGGCCTGCCGGGCGATGCTGTGGCGGCGTCGCGGGGACCAGCCCGGGCAGCACCGCCAGGACGGCGAGCCCGACCGGCACGTTGATGAAGAAGATCCAAGCCCAGCCCGGCCCCGCTGTCAGGGCTCCGCCGAGGAGCACGCCGACGGCCGCGCCGGTGCCGCCGATCGCGCCCCAAACGCCGAGGGCGCGGCTGCGCTCCGGTCCGTGGAACGTCGTGGTGATGATCGACATCGCGGCGGGGGAGAGGAGTGCCGCGCCCACCCCTTGGACGGCGCGGGCGGCGATCAGTACCCCGCCCGTCCAGGCCAGGCCGGACAGGAGCGATGCCGCGGTGAAGACGGCGAGCCCCAGGAGGAACGTGCGGCGCCTGCCGAACCCGTCGGCCAGCCGGCCACCGAGCAGCAGCAGTCCGCCGAAGGTCAGCGAGTACGCGGCGAACACCCAGGTCAGGGCGGAGCGGGAGAGCGAGAGGTCGGCCGCGATGGAGGGGAGGGCGACGTTCACCACCGTCACGTCGACGATCAGCATGAACTGCGCGGCGCACAGCGAGGCCAGCGCGCGCCAGCGGCCCGGTTGGGCGGTATGCATGAGAGAGCCCCCTAACTCGAACACTAATGTACGAGTTAGGGTAGGGCGGTTCCGCCAGCAAGTCGAACACTTCTGTTCGTGTTGTGTTGAGGTGAAGTGCGGCCGAGGCGGCGCTCGTGCTCACCTTTCGGGCTCCGCGTTCCTTCGGGCGGATCCGTCGGGCTTGGCGCGGCGGTGGGCTGTTGAGCGAGTCCGCGCTCACGTGGTCGAAGCCAGCAGGGGTCACATGAGCTTCTGTGCGCTCGTCGCCTCGTGTCGGCACGGCCTTGCGGCGTCAAGCCGGCCAGGGCGCGGCGATTGGGCCCGGTCGGGCTGGCGGCGGCGGTGGTGTCATCGCGCGTCCGCGCACACGAGTGCCCGGCATCCGCGCTGTGCGGATTCCGGGCACTGGGCCGGTGGTGTGATGTCAGCCGGCCCGGAAGGTGCGCAGGCGCAGGCTGTTGCCGACCACGAAGACCGAGGAGAAGGCCATCGCGGCGCCGGCGATCATCGGGTTGAGCAGTCCGGCCGCCGCCAGCGGGAGGGCGGCGACGTTGTAGCCGAAGGCCCAGAACAGGTTGGACTTGATGGTGGCCAGGGTGCGGCGGGAGAGCCGGATCGCGTCGGCGGCCGAGCGCAGGTCGCTGCGGACCAGGGTCAGGTCGCCGGCCTCGATGGCGGCGTCGGTGCCGGTGCCCATGGCGAGGCCCAGGTCGGCCTGGGCGAGGGCGGCGGCGTCGTTGACCCCGTCGCCGACCATCGCGACGACCCGGCCCTCGGCCTGCAGCCGCTTGACGGTGTCGACCTTGTCCTGCGGCAGCACCTCGGCGATGACGTGCTCGGCGGAGATGCCGACCTCGGCGGCGACCGCCTCGGCGACCGCCCGGTTGTCACCGGTGAGCAGGATCGGGGTCAGACCCAGGGTGCGGAGGCGGGCGATGGCCTCGGCGCTGGTGTCCTTGACCGCGTCGGCCACCTCCAGGACCGCCCGCGCCTCGCCGTCCCAGCCGACCGCGACGGCGGTCCGCCCGGCGGCCTCGGCGGCGCGCTTGGCCTCGGCCAACCCGGTGGGCAGGTACTGCGACCACTCGGCGAGCAGCTGCTCCCGGCCGGCCAGCACGGCGTGGCCGTCCACCACGCCCTGGACGCCGAGCCCGGGGGCGTTCTCGAAGCCCTCGACGGCGGGCAGGGTGCCGAACTTCTGGGTGGCGGCGTTGGCGATCGCCTGGGCGATGGGGTGCTCGGAGGCGTGCTCCAGCGCGCCGGCCAGCCGCAGCGCCTCGTCCTCGGTGGTGCCCTCGGCGGTGCGGACGGCGAGCAGGGTCATCTTGCCGGTGGTGACGGTGCCGGTCTTGTCGAGCACGATGGTGTCGACCTTGCGGGTGGACTCCAGGACCTCGGGGCCCTTGATCAGGATGCCGAGCTGGGCGCCGCGGCCGGTTCCGACGAGCAGTGCGGTCGGGGTGGCAAGTCCCAGGGCGCACGGGCAGGCGATGATCAGCACGGCGACGGCGGCGGTCAAGGCGGCGGTCCAGCCCTCGCCGGTGCCGAGCCAGTAGCCGAGGGTGGCCAGCGCCAGGGTGATCACGACGGGGACGAAGACGGCGGAGATCTTGTCGGCCAGGCGCTGGGCGGCGGCCTTGCCGTTCTGGGCGTCCTCGACCAGCTTGGCCATCCGGGAGAGCTGGGTGTCGGCGCCGACCCGGGTCGCCCGGACCACCAGCCGTCCGCCGGCGTTGACGGTGGCACCGGTGACCGGGTCGCCGACGCCGACCTCGACCGGTACCGACTCGCCGGTGAGCATCGAGGCGTCCACGGCGGAGGAGCCCTGCTCGACCACGCCGTCGGTGGCGATCTTCTCGCCGGGGCGGACCACGAACAGCTCGCCGACGGCCAGTTCGGCGGTCGGGATGCGGACCTCGGCGCCGTCGCGCAGCACGGTGACGTCCTTGGCGCCGAGTTCGAGCAGGGCCTTGAGTGCGGCTCCGGCGGTGCGCTTGGAGCGGGCCTCGAACCAGCGGCCGGCCAGGATGAAGGCGGTGACGCCGGCGGCGGCCTCCAGGTAGATGTTGGCGGAGCCGTCGGTGCGGGCGATGGTGAACTCGAAGCCGTGCCGCATCCCGGCCGTCCCGGCCCGGCCGAAGAAGAGCGCCCAGAGCGACCAGAGGAAGGCGGCGCCGGTGCCGACCGAGACCAGGGTGTCCATCGTCGCGGCGCCGTGCCGGGCGTTGGTCCAGGCGGCGCGGTGGAACGGCCAGGCGGCGTAGGTGACGACCGGGGCGGCGAGGGTGAGCGAGAGCCACTGCCAGTTGTCGAACTGCAGGGTCGGCGCCATCGCCATCGCGATCACCGGGACGGAGAGGACGAGGGCGGTGATCAGCCGCTGCCGCAGCGGGGCCAGCTCGTCGGCCTCCTCGGCGGGGGCGCCGGCCTCGTCGGTCTCGGTGACCGGGGGCTTGGGAAGGGCCGCGGTGTAGCCGGTGGCCTCGACGGTGGCGATCAGGTCGGCGACCTCGACGCCGCCCTCGACGACGACCTTGGCCTTCTCGGTGGCGTAGTTGACGCTGGCCGTCACGCCGTCCATCCGGTTGAGCTTCTTCTCGATCCGAGCGGCGCACGAGGCGCAGGTCATGCCGCCGATCTGGAGTTCCACCTCGGTGGAGGCGGGGGCCTGGGTGCTCACGTGGTGCTCCTCGCGGGTCGGGTCGTGGATCCGTGGATTGGTGGGGCCCTGGCGCCCGGGGCCCGGGGCCCGGATACCCCCAGGGGGTTCCGGGTCCCTCGGGGAGGGCCCGCAGTGGCGGGTCAGGCGCTGCGGCCGGTCAGCTCGTAGCCGGCGTCGTCGATGGCGGCGGCCACCACGCTGTCGTCCAGTTCGTCGGCGGAGGCGACGGTGACCAGGCCGGCCTTGACGTCGACCGTCACGCCGCTGACGCCGTCCAGCGCGCCGACCGCCTTGCCGACGGCCTGCTCGCAGTGGCCGCAGGTCATCCCGGCGACGGTGAAGACGGTGGTGACGGCGGCCGGGGCCTCGGTGGTGGCGGTGGTGGAGCAGGTGCCGTCGGTGGAGCAGCAGGACATGGGATCCTCCGTGGGTTTGTGGTTCGATACCTGCCGGGGGTATCCCCTGGCGGTGGTTCATTTATACCCAGGGGGGGTATCTGGTGCAACCCTCGCCCGGAAGGTTTCGCTACGCCCGGGCGGGGGTCGAGGCCAGCGGGTGGGCGACCATGCCGAGGCGGCGGTAGAGGGCGAGCGCGGGCAGGTTCCACCCGTCCACCAGCAGCGCGGCCCGGCCGTGCTCCGCCACCAGCTCGTGCAGGACGAAGGCGCAGACCGTGGCCGCGTACCCGAGGCCGCGGTGCTCCGGGTGGGTGGCCACGCCGCCGACGAACCCCAGGCCGGGTCCGCTCCACGCCTCGGCCGCGACGGCGGCGAGCGGGCCGCCGGCGCCCGCCCGGACGCCGGCCCAGCGGTGGACGCCGGGCCCGCACGGTCGGGCCAGCGAGGACGGGAAGCCCAGGTCGAGCAGGGCGTCGACCTCCGTCCACTGCCCGCGCGGCAGCCAGTGTGCGGCGGTCGGGCCGTTCCGCTGCTCGTACGGGGGGTGGTCCCCGGGCTCGTACGGGGGGCGGTCGGCCACCATCAGGACGAGCGGTTCGGGATCGGGCAGGTCCAGCCGTAGGGCGAGCCGCTCGACCAGGGCGGGTGCGCCGACCAGGAGCCGGGCGGGTGCGGGCGGCAGCCCCTGGAGCAGGGCGGCGGCCTCGTCGGCCGGTCCGCGGATCGCCAGCCAGTCCTGGTCGGCGAGGCCGGGGCCGGCCAGGGCGAGCGCGCCGCCGAGCCGCCAGGCCGTACCGGGTCGCGAGGCCGTACCGGGCGTACGGGGCGGACCGGGTGGGCGGCCCCGGGTGAGCCAGTCGAAGAGGGGGTCGGTGCCGTGGGGCTCGGACGGGTCGTCGAGCGGCCGGGTCGAAGGCATGGTTGCCCTCCGGGGCGAGGGTGGGGGAGTCGGTGGGACCAGCCTCACGGCCGGTCGGCGGGCGCCGCAACGACATCCACCCCGCAGATCCGGACGGGTTCCCCGATGGCCGGATGTGTGGGGTGGATGTCATTGCGGACGGCGGCCGGGCCGCAGCAGGCTGATCCGTGTGATCGACGAAGAAGCCGGCGGACGACCGGCGGGAACGGCCCGTCTCGTGGTGATAGCCGTCTACGACGGTGTGCAGCTGCTCGACCTGGCGGGCCCGCTGGACGTGTTCGCCGAGGCGGCCGAGCAGACCGGCGCGTACGAGGTCAGGGTCGCCTCCCCGGGCGGCCGGCCGGTACGGGCCTCCGGCGGCGTGCGGATCGCGGTCGACACCGCGATCGAGTCCGTCACCGGCCCGGTGGACACCCTGGTGGTGGCCGGCGGCGACGAGGGCACGGTCGCCGACTCCGCCCACCGGGTCGGCGAACTCGTGCTGCACGTGGGGAGGTTGGCCGCCACCGCGCGCCGGGTCACGTCGGTATGCACCGGGGCGTTCGTACTCGCCGCGGCCGGCCTGCTGGACGGCCGCCGGGCCACCACGCACTGGTCCTCCTGTGCCCGGCTCGCCGCCGCCCACCCCTCCGTACGGGTGGACGCGGACGCGATCGTCGTCCGCGACGGGCGGGTCTCCACCGCCGCGGCCACCACCGCCGGGATCGACCTCGCTCTCGCCCTGGTGGAGGAGGACCACGGCGCCGACCTGGCCCGGCGGATCGGCAAGCTCTTCCTGGTCTACCTGCGGCGACCCGGCGGTCAGGCGCAGTTCGCGACCACCGGCGCGACCACCGGCGCCATCGCCGGAGCCGCTGCCACCGTCGCCACCACCGCTCGCCCGGCCGACGCCGGGCACCAGGCCCTGCGCGAGGTGCTGGAGGTCGTCGCCCGGGACCCGGCCGGTGACCACCGGGCCGAACTGCTCGCGGCCCGGGCCAGGATGAGCCCGCGCCACTTCACCCGGACCTTCACCCGCGACGTCGGCACCACGCCCGCGCGCCACGTCGAACAGGTCCGGGTGCGGGCCGCCCAGGGGTACCTGGAGAGCGCCGACCTGGACACCGAGGCGATCGCCCGCCGCTGCGGCTTCGGCTCGGCCGAGACCATGCGGCGCTCCTTCCAGCGGGTCCTGGGGATCTCGCCGGCGGCCTACCGCGAGCGGTTCCGTACGGCCTGCCCGGCGGATCACCTGGGCGACCGGGTCGGCTGAACGGGCGCCGCAGCGAGTCTGGTCAGGCCCTTTGAAGATACCCCCCACTCGTATGGAGAGATCGCTTGACGAGATACCCCTAGGGGGTATCTACTTCGGGTGCCGCAAGCGCCGCACCCGGCAGGAGAGGCCGCCGCCCCTCCCGCCGTCCCCGTCGAGGAGTCCGCCATGAACACCGCCCTGAAGATCACTGCCTTCACCGCCGGCCTCGCCACCTCGTTCGCCGCCGCGTACGGGGTCGGGCACGCCGTCGGCGCCCCGGTCGCGAAGCCGAGCAGCGCCGCCCACGCCGGGCACACCCCGGCGGCCCCCGCCGCTCCCGCCGCATCCGGTGGGGAGCACCTACCGGGCGGGCTGCAGATCTCGGAGGGCGGCTACACGCTCAGCCTCGACAACGCCTTCGTCACCGCCGATGCCCCCACCGACCTGCGGTTCCGCATCCTCGGCGCGGACGGCAAGCCGGTCACCGCCTACCAGCCCGCGCACGAGAAGGAGCTGCACCTGATCGTCGCCCCGCGCGACCTGGCCACCTTCCAGCACCTGCACCCCGCCCGGGCCGCCGACGGCACCTGGAGCGCCCGGGCCGCGCTGCCCGCGGCGGGGGAGTACCGGGTCTACGCCGACTTCACCCCGGCCGGCGCCGCCCAGGCCCTCACGCTCGGCGCCGACCTGCACGCCGCCGGCGAGCTGCGCCCCGTGCCGCTGCCGGAGACCGGCCGCACGGTCACCGTCGACGGCTACGCCGTCACCCTCAACGGCGACCTCACCGCCGGCCGCTCCACCCGGCTGACCCTCACCGTCGCCAAGGACGGCAAGCCGGTCACCGACCTGGAGCCCTGCCTCGGGGCGTACGGCCACCTGGTCGCGCTGCGCGCCGGCGACCTCGCCTACCTGCACGTCCACCCCGACACCGGCGCCCCGGGCCCGGACATCGCCTTCACCACCACCGCGCCGAGCGTCGGCAGCTACCGCCTGTTCCTGGACTTCCAGCACGGGGGCACGGTCCGCACGGCAGCCTTCACCGTCGCCACCGGCGCTGCTCCGGTTCCGACCCCTCAGGCCCAGACCCAGGCCCCCGCCCCGACCACCGCCGCCCCCGAGCCCGGCGGGGCCCACCAGCACTGAGACGCAGATACCCCCACCCCCTACCAGCAAGACCGGAAGATCCAGGAGAACCTGATGTCCGACCTCGCCGCACCGCCGTCACCACGCCGCTGGACGGCCCTCGCCCTGATCGCCCTGGCCCAGTTCATGGTGATCATGGACATCTCGATCATCGGCGTGGCCCTGCCCGAGATGCAGACCGCCCTCGGCTTCTCCCAGGAGGACCTGTCCTGGGTCTTCAACGCCTACGTCGTCGCCTTCGGCGGACTGCTGCTGCTCGGCGGGCGCCTCTCCGACCTGCTCGGCGCCAAGCGGGTCTTCGCGGCCGGCTGGACCGTGCTGGCCGTCGGCTCGCTGCTCGCCGGCATCGCCGACGAGGCGTGGGTGGAACTGCTCGGCCGCGCTGTCCAGGGCGCCGGCTCCGCCCTGATCGCCCCCGCCTCGCTCACCCTGCTGATCACCCTCTTCGGCGGGCAGCCGAAGGAGCTGACCAAGGCGTTCGCCCTCTACGGCGCGGCCGCTCCCGCCGGTGGCACCGCCGGCGTCTTCCTCGGCGGCCTGATCACCCAGTACGCCTCCTGGCAGTGGGTGTTCTACATCAACATCCCGGTCGCCCTCGCCGTCCTGGCCGCCGCCCCGGGCGTGATGCCCGCCGCCACCGCCCGCCGCGGCTCCGTCGACTGGCTCGGCGCGATCACCGTCACCGCCGGTCTGGCCGCCTCCGTCTACGCCGTGGTCCGGGCCCCCGAGACCGGCTGGACCTCCCCGGACACCTGGCTGGTGCTGGCCGCCGGCCTGCTGCTGATCGGCGCCTTCGTCGCCCTGCAGGCCAAGCGCCGCGAGCCGCTGATGCGCCTGGGCATCTGGCGCAGCCCGAACCTGGCCGGCGCCAACCTGGCCCAGCTGCTGATGGCCGCCGCCTGGATCCCGATGTGGTTCTTCCTCAACCTCTACCTGCAGCAGGTGCTGGGCCTGGAGGCCTTCGCCTCCGGCGCCGCGCTGCTCCCGATGACCGCCGCGATCATGGTGATGATGATCGTGCTGGCGCCCCGGCTGATCGCCCGCTTCGGTACCAAGCCGCTGATCGTCACCGGTCTGCTCGCCCTCGCGGCCGGCATGCTCTGGCTCTCCTTCGCCCGCCCCGACGGCAGCTTCCCGGTCGACGTCCTGCCGGCCTCGCTGCTCGCCGCCGCCGGCATGGCGCTGGCCTTCATCCCCTCGCTCGGCACCGCGCTGGCCATCCCGAACCCGGCCGAGGGCGGCCTCGCCTCCGGCATCGTCAACACCAGCTACCAGGTCGGCTCCGCCCTCGGCCTCGCCGCGATGACCGCCGTCGCCGCCGCCAACGGAGCCCAGGAGACCGGCAACCCGGTCGCGCTCACCGAGGGCTTCTCCGCCGCCTTCCTCGGCGCCGCCGCCATCGCCCTGGTCGGCGCCATCGCGTCGGCCGTCACCATCCGCGGCGCGGCCGCCCCGGTCGCCGAGCCCGCCGAGTCCGCCAAGGAACCGGCGACCGCCCGCTGAAGCACTCCCCGTCGCCGCCGCGCCCGGATCACCCCCGGGCCGGCGGCACTTCCATCTCGCAACCGGAGGTTCCATGACGATCACCGCTCGGATCCGACGCACTGCCGGGCATCCGGTCTCCCGCTGTCTTCTCGCCTGCCTGCTACGCGCAGTCACCAGTGATCAGTGCGTACCGCCTCCCGCCGGACGGCGGTAACCCCGACCAACCGCCTACCCGGGCCGGTCAGCGGCCACCGACCCGGAAGCATCCACCGAGGTGCGACAAGTCGTCCAAGGGTGCCCGCGTCGCCGGGCAGGACGTCCACAGCGGCCGGGCGGTCCTGCCTGGCAGCGGAAACTGTGCAACCGGCTCGAACAAATGCTGCGCCAGGTCGATCCTGACCCGTCCCTGCGCTACTGGGACTGGACGCCCGATCCCCGGCGCCGGCAGTCGGCGGGCGTGCTGCCCTCTTCACACCCGGTTTCATGGGCAGTGCCTCGACGGACAACCGGCGAGCCGTTCCCGGGTTTCGAGAGCGACGGCCGGACCGCGGGGCCCCGCGCCGTGGTCCTCGCCGGTGGATCTGCGCCCGTCCTCGGCGGGCGTCTGCTCACCGCCGTGGCTGTGCCCGCCAGTCGGCTGGGTGGCGAGATCGGCCGCGATGAAACGCAGTCCGAGGAAGGCGACCCCTGAGGTGAGGGCGATGGCGACTCCGAAGAGTCTCTGGAGGCCGTGGCCGACGAGGCCGCCGGCCGACTGCGCGCCGCGCTGGACGTCCTCGCCGGCTGACCGCCCCTCCCGGGCCCGCCCCCGCGGGCCCTTTTTCCCGGACTTCCATATACCCCCGCCCGTATAGCTGGCCCGCCGGGCCGCCCTCGGAACGGAGCACCCCCGTGAACCATCCGGACACATCCCTCGCCCAGCCCTCCACCGCGCCGCCGCCCGGAACTCCCGGCCGAGCCGGCCTCCTGGGCCGCCTCGGCGCGTGGTCGGCCGGGCACTTCAAGGCCGTACTCGTGGGATGGCTGCTCGTCGTGGTCGCGCTCGGCGCGTTCGCCCCGCAGGTCACAAGCGCCCTCTCCGGCGCCGGCTGGCAGGCCAACGGCTCCGAGTCGGTCAAGGTCCGCCAGCTGGCGGAACAGCACTTCGCGGGCAACGCCTCCACCGCCCTCTGGGGGGAGCCATCGGGTCGAACCGTACGTCCGCGCGCGGCGCCGGTACCCCCGAAGGCGGCGGAGCAACGGGCGGCGGACGTGCCGCGGGCCGTGCCGGGATCCCCGGCACGGCCCGACGGATCGGTCCTTGCTTGCTCAGCGGCGGCCCAGAATCCTCGCCAGGAGGCCGCCGCCCTTGTTCGCGTTCCGGTCACAGGTGCAGCGGTCGGCCTTGGGGACTCCGGCAAGCACCTGGTCGACGTGCATGCCGCACCCCGCGTAACTGGCCTTGCCGCAGGTGCGGCATTTGGTACGTCGACACATCGCGGTACTCCTCGCGTCCACTCGATGGAAGGTCACTCCTTCCTCTCCCAAGATACCCACTGGGGTATTTTTCCGGCTGCGATGCCCGCTCCGTATCTCTTGGCGGGCCATTGCCATCTGCTCGGAACGGCCCGCCTCACCGGACACATGAGCACTGGGTCGGAGGAACGAGGTGTCCCCCTGGCAAGGATTTCCCTTCCGGTGCAGTAGCGGCGCGTTCGGTAGTTGGGGACCGGTACGGTGGCGAGTTCCATCCGGCCCTGCCTCGGTGCTCTCGCCTCGGACGGTGGACCTCCCAGCGCGTCGGAACGTCAAGTCGTGTGTACGGGTGCGTGTATCGGTGTTCTCGCCCGCTGGTGCCGGGCCGCCGAGGACGGCGGTCCGGTTTACGAGGAGGCCGGGTTGCCGCACACGTCGCCCCGAGTCTCGTCCGGCCACCGCGACTACCCGCCGCAGGCCGCCGGCCAGCTGATCTTCCACCGAGAGGTGCAGGCGGCCGGGCTCACGCTCGGCGAGGTCCGGTGGTGCCGGGGATCCGGGACTCGGGCGAGCACGCGGCCGGGCCCCTTGGCGGAGCATCCGCGGACGGTGGAGGAGAACCCCGCGGAACCGATACCAGACGGCGCGCCGTCCGCGCCTGCCCCCGACCTGTCCTCCACGCCGACCCGGCCCCAGGCTGAGTAGCCGGCGCCACCGCCCAACCGGCCCTGTCGAGTGCGCAGACCTGTCAGTAAACCGACAATGAACTCGACGACCGACAGGAGCGGCTGACCGATGACCTTCTTCGACCGGCTCAACCCGCACCAGGAGAGCCACAGCGCGGGCCGGGCCGGCTGGTTGCGCGCCGCCGTGCTCGGCGCCAACGACGGGTTGGTGTCCGTCGCGAGCCTGATGGTGGGCATCGCGGCCAGCGGTGCGAGCACCTCGACGGTGGTCACCGGCGGCCTCGCGGGGTTGTCGGCGGGTGCGATGTCGATGGCCGCCGGCGAGTATGTGTCGGTCAGTTCCCAGGTCGACGTCGAGACCGCCGACCGTGCGAAGGAGCAGCGCGAACTCGCCGAGAACCCGGCGGCCGAGCTCGCCGAACTCACCGCCATCTACCGGGCCCGCGGCGTTCCGCCGGATCTCGCGCGGCAGGTCGCGGTCGCCCTCCACGAGGCCGATCCGCTTCAGGCCCACCTGCGTGACGAACTCGGCCAGAGCGAGCACACCGCCGCGAAGCCGCTGCAGGCCGCCCTGGCCTCAGCCACGAGCTTCCTGGTCGGCGGACTCGTTCCCTTCCTCGGCCTCCTCGCCGGCACCACTACCGCCAGGCTGTGGCTGATCGTCGCCGTCACCCTCCTCGGCCTCGCCACGGCCGGCGTGCTGGCCGCCCGCGCCGCCGGCACCGGTGCCCTGCGCCCGACCCTGCGCGTCGTCCTCGGCGGCGGGCTGGCCATGGCCATCACCGCTGCGGTCGGGCAACTTGCCGATGTCTCCGGCATCTGACCGCAGCGGCGTGCGAGGCCCCGCCAGGTGCCGCTGGCAGCTCCTCGGCGAGCGGGACTCGCAGGGTGCCGGGCACTGACGACACGGCTCGGGGCGCCTGCCTCGACGGCTGTGGGCGCGGGCGCGTTCATCCTGCCGAGAAGTCCTGCTGCCGACTCGTCACTGAATCCGGCGGTCCTCTTCACCCGGTGAGGTCGCGGGGTTACCGCGACGGCGGCAGTGACGGTCAGCGGCGGTCGAGTGCCATACACCAATCAACGGGCGGAGGGCGGCTCTCGGCCCGTCCAGCAGCAGGACGTCCGGCCGAGTCATGAAGGCGGCGACCAGCGCGTTCCTTCTGCCGGCTGCCTTTGGAGTACGAGCGCTCCAGCAAGCTGGAGGCGGCTCAATGTCGCGGTTGCCCGTGAACGACGCTATACGCTGGTCGCTTGCAGAGCAGGGCTGTTCGGCCCGCCCGGTGGGCCCGACGGTCTCTGCTGCGGTGAGCCGTGGAAGCGCACTGTTGGAGCTGCGGGGCTGGTTGGTCACGCTCCACATCGCAGGCATCTTCATCTGGTCGGCCCGCTGATCCGGAAGAAAGGCCGTAGCCGACGGCATGCTCGAATGGCGACTGGCGCCGACTATCCCGTCGAGGCCGGCGCCGCGTGACCCAGGCCCGCGCCGCCGACGGTGTGCCGCGAATGGTCGACGCCACCGGCATGCTCTGCGTCACCCTCCTGCTGCACCTGCGCAAGCACATCGCCGACGCGCCGCCCGGAACCGCCGTCCACATCGTCACCCACCGACCGCGTCGACCGCCTCTCCGACGCCATGGAGATCGCCGTCCGGGCCCGACGCATCGCAGTCCAGAGCGCTGCGGGCGGCATGGCCCTGTCGCTGCTCGCGATGGTCGCCGCCCTGTTCGGCCTGCTGCCCCCGGCCGTCGGCGCTCCGCTCCAGGAGGCCATCGACGTCGCGGTGATCCTCAACGCGCTGCGCGCCCTGCTGCCCGCCCGCGGCGCCCGGCCCGCGCTCGAACCCGACACCGAGGACCTCATCCACCGCTTCGCCACCGAGCACGACGACCTGCGCGACACCCTTGACCTCATCCGCGAGGCGGCCGGCCTGCTCACCACCGAACACGGCCCCCGCGCCCTGGCCGCCGTCCGCGAGATCGACCGCCTCCTCACCGAGCGCCTGCTCCCGCACGAACACGCCGAGGAACACCAGCTCTACCCCGCCCTGGCCCGCCGCCTCGGCGGCCCCGAAGCCACCGAGACCATGAGCCGCGCCCACACCGAGATCGACCCCCACGATCACCGGATCACTCACGATGCTCTCCCATCCTGTAGTGCGAGCTGATGGACTGCCGCTCCGACTTCCAGCCTCAGCCCTGCCATTCGTCGTGGCCAGCGGCCTTCAGCCCAGGCGACGGGCCACTCGGCCCCGGGCGGACCACGGAGAGCGATCGGGGTGGTGGTAGCCCAGCCATATCGGCCGAGCCGTTCTGCGGCTCGAGTGACCCTCCAATCGGAGCGGTCGGTCACTGCACGTCGGTGTGCAGGGCGAGGCGGGGGCAGGCCCGGACGGCGCGGTGGGCGTGGGTGCGCAGCTCTGGCGGGACGGTCGCGGCGTGCTGGACGGGGTAGCCCCATTCGTCGAGGGTGATCAGTTCGGGGAGCAGTTCGGCGCACTGGCCGTGGCCGGTGCAGGCGATCCGGTCGATGCGCAGGATCAGTCTGGTGGTGCGGGTCATGTCCGGTGCTCGGTTCGGGCCGGGGGTGGCACGGGCAGGGTGGTGGGACGCCGGCAGTGGCCGTGGGTGAGGTGCTGGTCGACGTCGGCTTCGAAGGCGGTGAGGGCGCTGGCGGCGAGGCGGGCTGTGCCGTCGGGATGGCCGCAGGCGCCACGGCCGTGCAGCAGTCCGATGCGGTGGCGCAGGCGGTCGAGCAGTTCGGGGGTGGCACGGCCGTCGGCGAGGGTGGTGAAGTCGTCGGCGACGGCGGGCAGGCCGAAGCGGCAGGGGCCGCACTGCTGGGCGCTGTTGGCGGCGAGGTAGGTGAGGATGCGGGCGGTTTCGGACAGTGGGCAGGTGTCGTGCGGGAGTGCGGCGATGATGCCGGCTCCGGGGCCGGCGTGCGGGGTGAGGCCCTCGTGGCTGAACGGCAGGTCGAGGGCGTGCGCCCGCGTCGAACACCGCCGCGCAGTCCCCGGCCTTCGCGGCTTCGGCGAGGTCGGCGTTCATCGCGGTCGGGGGCTCGTGGTCGGACAGGTACTCCTCGGCGGAGGAGGCGATCACCCGGGCGGCGGCCTGGGCCTTGTCACGAAAGGCGATGTGTTCACGCTCAGTGATGGATAGCCCGAGCGGCACCGCCGCCGCGGCGACCACGACGACGGTCAGCACGAGCAGCGCCAGCACGATCCGGCGGGTCACGGCGTCCCCGCGACCTCGGCGAGCCGGAAGCCCCGTCCGTAGGCCGTTTCGATCAGCCCGGGGACGGCGAGCTTGCGGCGCAGCGCGGCGACGTGGACGTCCACCACCTTCGTCGGCCCGTACCAGTGCGCGTCCCAGGCGCTCTCCAGGATCTCCTGGCGGGTGACCACCCGGCCCGGATCGGCCGCCAGGCAAGCCAGGATGTCGAACTCCTTCGGCGTGAGGGAGACTTCCCGGCCGCTCACGGTCACCCGGCGGGTGCGCCGGTCGACGGTGAGCGGGCCGTGCTGTACCGGTTCCTGCTCGGAGGGGCGGGTGCGGCGCAGCACCGCGCGCAGCCGGGCCATCAACTCGGCCAGCCCGAAGGGCTTCACCAGGTAGTCGTCGGCACCCTCGTCCAAGGCCAGGACCCGGTCGGCCTCCTCGCCGCGCGCGGTGACCGCGATGATCGCCGCGTCCGACCTCTGCCGGATCCGACGGCAGACCTCGACGCCGTCCAGGTCCGGGAGGCCGAGGTCGAGCAGCAGGACGTCGGGCGCGGGCGCTGCGAGGGCGGCACGGCCGGTGTCGACGCTGTCCGCGCGGTATCCGGCCTGCCGAAGCCCGCGCACCAGGGAGTCCGCGATCACTGGGTCGTCCTCCACCACGAGCACCGTCAGGGAATCGGGTTCCGCCATAGCACTCATCTCGCTCGTTCGTTGCCCGGCCGGGTCGCAGTCGGGTCACTGCTCACCGTCATAGTGCCTGGTGCGAGGCCGAGCCGCTTGGGCCGAACAGCCCAAGGCCGACCGCGCCGGGGCCTGGCCGGGCGGCGTGCTGGGGGCTCTCACGGGTCCAGTGGGTCGCCAGGGCCGGTCCGTAGAGCGCCAGGACCGTACCGGCGGACAGGGAGAGCAGCAGCAGCGACCAGCGCCCCCCGCGGCCCCGGATCACACCTGCCCGATGGCGTGCCGGCCGGCGGCGCGGCAGCTCCGCGCCGACCAGCCGGGGCAGTCGCCAGACGTGGGCCAGCACGTGCACGCTCATGGCCGCCGCCCAGCAGACGAAACTCGCCTTGTGCAGGAACACCATCGGGAGCCCGCCGGCGTTCCGGCCGCCCAGTGCCAGCGCGCAGCCGGTGGCCAGTACCGCGACGGTGAGGGAGACGAGGAGAGGGGCGAGGAGCCGGAGCAGGAGCGGGGGCGGTCCCTGGCGGCGGTAGACAGGTGCCCCCGTGTAGTAGCGCACGAAGCGGTACGCGGTGACGACCATCTTGAGAGCGACAGGCCCGATGAGCGCGAGTCCGATGACGAAGTGCCAGGTGAGCATCGTGTCGAGGAACAGGATCGTCATGCCCTGCGCGGCGAACAGGAGTAGGAGGACCGCGCCGACCAGCGCGGTCAGCCGCCTGTTCCCCTCCGGATCGGACTCCACCGCCGGTATGCCACCCGCGGTATCCACCGTGCTGTCTCCGGACACCCGTCCACCCTTCGAACCGAACACCGTGCAAGCTGTGGCCGCCGACGGGCAGCCCATGGGGGAGTGTGCCCGATCGCCTCCTAAGAACCGGTTCAGATGCGCGGCAGCAGCCCGCCTCGGGTGTCGACCCTGCGGCCTCCGCCGACGTGCTGGCTGCATCGACAAAGCCCCAGCTCCCTGCGGCACTTCATCGGCCGCACCGGCGACGAGATCCTCCAGGCCAGCAACGACTGGGAAACCGGCACCCGCTTCGGCGAAGTCCACGGCTACGACGGCGCCCGCCTCCACGCCCCGGCCCTCCCCGGCATCCCGCCGAAGGCCCGCGGACGGGTGCGCTGACCTGCGGAGATGTGGGCGGTCGGGCCTGCGGGCGACTGGTCGGATCAATGCTGACCAATTGCTGACTTGCCTGACGCTTCATCACCTAATCGGTCTAAGAGGAGCTAACACAAAGCGCGGACGCGCCGGTAGGTGATTACGCAGCAGGCGAGCTTGAGGAATGCCTCATGGATGTCGTCGCGTATGTCCCATCGGA
>NZ_LGDO01000002.1:0-95392 GCF_001279805.1 Streptomyces sp. XY431 | reverse complement strand
GTGGTGAGGAGGGCGGGGGCGGGGGCAGCGGGGCGGCACCGTCGATGTTCCGGCCCTTGCCGTTGACCAGGTAGTCCCAGGTGTCCTTGCCCGGGAGGCCGTCCGCCTCACCGCCGCGCCAGCCCTGCGCGAGCTGGAACGCCTCGGTGGCCCGCCGGTCCGACTCGCTCCAGCGCGGCCCCGGCCCCTCGGTGTAGAACCGGCCGCCGCCGCGCCGCACCAGCATCTCGCCCAGCCTGGTGACATAGGCGTTGTCGGCACCCGGACCGAACTTGTCGGCACCCGGGAACGCCGTGGCCGCGGCGCCGTCGCTGCTGCTCCCACCGGTGGTGAGCGCCTTGTAGCGGTACGGGACGTAGGTGGCCGAGTTGGACCAGTAGGCGTACGGGGTCGCCCGCCTGGTGGCGCCCGGGGAGGTCTGCTCGTACGCCAGGTAGCGGGTGCGGGCGGCGTCCGTCCAGCCGCCGAAGACGGTGACGTGCGAGCCGCCCCGGGGACTGGCCGGGTCGTTGTGGATCAGGACGTCACCGGGCTGGAGCTCGGCCTTGGTGATCCGCTCGGCGAAGTCCGGCAGGGTCCAGGTGGTCTGGCTGCTGCCCAGCCCCCAGGCCATCGAGACGAAGCCGGAGCAGTCCTGGCGGTACCCGTCCGACCAGTAGCGGCTCATGCTGTACGGGACCTTCTGGTCGACCCAGCGCTGCGCCCGTTCGATGATCGAGGCCCGGGTGACGGGTTGCGCGGCGGCCGCCCGTTCGTCGGTGGCGGTCTCGCCGTAGAGGCTCTCGCCGTAGAGACCGCCGACCTCGCCCTGCGGGGTGTCGGTGCGGGAGGCGGCCGGGCCGCCGGGGGTCGGGGCCGGGGCGGGGGCGGGTGCCGCGGTGGCCGCCCCGACCGCGCCGCCGCCCAGGGCGGTGCCGACGGCGGCCATCAGGACGGCGGCCCGGCGGCGGACGCTGCGGGCCGCGGCGTGGCCGCCCTCGTGCACCGGTGCGGCGTGCAGCCGGGCGCGGCGGCGGGTTGCGCAGCCCCCGCATATGCAGTCGTCCTCCGGTTCGACCTCGTCGAACCGCAGCAGGTCGAACCGCGGCAACGGGGCCGGTCGGCCGGTTCTGGTCATGCTCCGCCTCTTTCTCCTGGTGGGGGAGGGTGTCCATCGGGGCCGCTGACGGCGGGACAGCACATTCCTTCCCAGGGCGACACCGTGTGTCATCCGGACCAAAGTCCCAAAGCGGACACCTGGTCGGCGCGGTGGGTTGCGCCGCGCGGGTGACTGTCGTTCGGTATCCCGGGCGTGGCGCGGGCGTGGCGCGTGGCCGGGGTGGGAGTGGGGAAGGCAGTCGGCGAGGACGCTGTGCTGGCGTTCCGTCGGACTGTCCCACTGTCAGCTGACGGAGCGTGCGGAGGCGGGCGGGTTGGCGGGTGAGTACTCGGGTTCGGTCCAGCTCAGCGGGGTGGCGTCGGCCAGTTCCACGACGCCGGTGACGGTCAGGTCGACCACCCGTTCGGCTCCCGGCAGGCCGGCGGCGGCCGGGTCGGACCAGTCGGTCCTGGCCTCGCCGGTGACCAGCAGCGCGCCGCCGGTCTCCCAGTCCGGGACGAGCAGTCCGGCCCGCGGGTCGAACTCCAGGTTGCCCAGGGTCATGAACATGTTGTTGCCCGCGTAGTCGGGCCAGCGCAGCCGGTCCGGGCCGAGGACCCGCAGGAAGCCGGGGTTGCCGCCGCGGTGCGAGGCGTCCGTCCGGCCGTCCGGGCCGGCGGTGGCGACGAAGAAGGTGTCAGCAGTGCTCACCAGCAGCTGCTGGGCGGTGCTCAGCAGCGGGCCGGCCGCCACCCGGCGCGGGGCGCCGGCCCCGGGGCGGTCCACCGGGTGGCGGCGCTGGATGTACTTCGGGCAGTTGGCGTAGACCTGCTCGGCGGCGATCACCAGGCCGCCCCGGCCGTCCGGTGCGGAGCGGCCGTTGACCCGCATCCGGCGCCGGGCGGCCGGGTCCAGGGCCACGGTGCCGACCTCGGCGGGGCGGGCCAGGGCGGCGGCCAGCGGGTCGGCCTCGGCCGGGTGGGCGGCCACCGTCACCGTCCGCTCGTCGGGGGCCCGCAGGAAGCCGGCCGGTCCGCTGAGCTGGGTGGCCCAGAGCCGGCCGTCGGCGTCGGCCGCCCCGACCACCAGCACCCGCCGCTCGGTCAGGAAGCGGGCGGCCACGGCGGGGACGGTACTGCCGACGGCGCGGCCGGAGTGGTCCGCCCGGTCGGTGCGGCCGGCCCGGGCCTGCACGGCCCGTTCGCCGGGGTGGTAGGGGGTGCCGGTGGCGGTCATGACGGGTGCCTCCCTCGGGCCGGGCGGTACGTCCTGGAGGTGTTTGCAGAACTCTTTGCAAAGTGCACTTTGCAAAGAGTTTCTAGAAGAAGCCGCAGGTCGGGGCGGAGGCGGTGGGGGCCTCGGCGCCGGTCTCGTCGACGCCCGCCGGGGTGTAGATCTCCAGCCGGATGCCGTCGGGGTCGGTGAAGAAGATCCCGCCGGAGGCGGCGCCCTCGCGGTGCGGGACGACGCCGTCGTAGGCGAAGGAGGCGCCCAGCTCGCGCAGCAGGGCCTCGGCGGCGCGGACCTCGTCGAGCGAGTCGACCTGGAAGGAGAGGTGGTGCAGGCCGGGGGCGGCGGTCGCGAAGGCGCCCTCGCTCTGCTGCCAGAGGGTGAGCACCGGCCGGCCGTCGCGGCCGAGGAAGGCGTAGCGGTGCTCCGGGGCGGTGCCCTCCGCGACCAGCTCCAGCCCCAGGACGCGCCGGTAGAAGGCGGTGGAGCGGGCGAGGTCGGTGACGTTCAGGCCCACGTGGCCGGTCTGCAGGGTGCTGCTGATGGTGCCGGACATGCCTGATCACTCCCGTGGTCAGGGCGCCGCGGGGCGCCGCTGTCTAACCGTTGATGACGACAGTAATGGTTAGTCTCCGAGGAGGTCAACCAGTACGGTCGGTTTCAATGGTTAGAAATTCCGGTCATGGCTCTGCCATGACAAATCCGAGATGCGGGGTGCGGAGGAGCGGGCGCGCCGGCGCCGGGCCGGGGTGCGGCTACTCCCACTCCCACCGGGCGCCGATGTGGCCCGGCTGCTGGTCGGGGGCGAGGATCTGGGCGCTCGCCGAGGCGCCGATCCAGAGCTGCTCGCGGCGGCGGTCGACGTCCGCGCCCGGGTCGCGGTCGTAGCGCTCGCAGTGCACCGGCACGGTCGCCGGGTCGAAGTGGACCTGGAGCACGTACTCGCGCACCGGTGTGGCGAAGCGGCGGCTGTACTCCGTCGTCTCGGCGCCGCCGGAGGGGATCTCGACCTCGTACTCGAAGACCGTGCTGTCGCCGAGGCCCAGCGGACGGTCCAGCATCACCTCGCCGACGATCAGGCCGGTGTCCGGGCGGCGGCGCACCCGGCCGAGCCGGCCGTGCCGGACGCCGGTGATCTCCGGGCAGCCGGTCGCCTCCTCGTCGGCCTTGTGCACCACCAGGCAGCGGGTCACCCCGGACACCGTGGCCCGGACCACCTGGCGCATCCGCAGCAGGTTGCCGCGCCGGTCGGCGTCGACGAAGTACGAGTCGTGGACCGAGAGCCGCTCCAGCTCGCCGGCCGGCGGCGCGTCCAGTTCGGCGAAGACGTCGGCGATCTGCTGCTCGCCCGGCCAGACGTCCTCCAGCCGCAGGTGGCTGGCGCCGGCACTGGCCGCCCAGCGGCCGCGCGGGCGCGGCGGGCCGAGCAGCGCGGACAGCGTGGAGTGCGGCAGGCCGAGGAGTTCCTCCAGCAGGTGGACGGCGCGCAGCGAGCTGGCCCGCTCGGGCTGGCTGCGGCCGCGCCGCCAGTAACTCAGCGTCGTGACACTGACCCTGACGCCGCGTTGGGCCAGGGCGGCGCGGATCCGGTCCAGGCTGAGGCCGCTGGCCTCGATCGCCACGTGGAGGGTGTCGGCGAAGCCGCCGGTGGGGCTGGGACGCCCCGGCGTCGGCGCGGGCGACAGCGGGGGCACGGGCGGCCGGGGTGCGGGCGCAGCCGTGTCAGGGCGCGGCCCGACCAGTCTGAGTCGAGCGTCCTGGGGATGCTGTGAGGCCATGTGGTTACCTTCCCCACCGAGCGGGTGCGGCAGACCCGGAACGGCGCCGGAACGCGCCGTCAACGGCCTCGCCGAGCTGTGGGGAACCCTATGCACGGTCGAGAGGCTACGTCATCAGTCGTGCGTATGACAGTGGTCACGGGCGGTCTGCCACAGGGTTAGCGATCTTGAAACAGTGCGGAAACACACGGGCCTTTTCCCGGCCGGGTGGTGTGTTCCGGACCGGTGGCGGCAGGTTCCGGCCAGGGGCCCCGGGGCGGGGGCCCGACGTAGACTCGGGGACCGGCCCGGAGCGAGCGAACCGGCCGGGAGCGAGAGACGGCCGAGAGCGAGGGAGCGTCGATGACCGAGCGGACAGCAGACCCGCGGGACCCGCGCCCGCTGCTCGGCGAGCCGCTCGCGCTCGACCTGCTGAACACGCGGTGGGCCGGTGAGCCGGTGAACGATCTGCTCGCCGAGCCGGACGGCCACGCGATCTGGCTCTCCACGGCCGGGCTGGCCGACCGCTGCCCGGCGGACGGGCCCGGGCTCGACGCCCTGCGGGAGGCCCGGGAGGCGGTCAGGACGGCCGTCCGGGAGCTGGATGCGGGCGGGCTGCCCGGCGCCGGTGCGCTGGCCGGGCTGGACGCGGTGCTGCGGCACGGGCGGGTCCGGCGGGAGGCCTCGGCGGCCGGGCCGGTGGACCGGGTCGAGGTGGACGAGCCGCGGTGGCTGGCCGCCTGGCTGGTGGTGGACGACTTCCTGGGGCTGCTGGCGCAGGGCCCGGGGCGGATCAAGAAGTGCGCGCACGACGCGTGCATCCTGCACTTCTTCGACACCTCGCAGAACGGCCGGCGCCGCTGGTGCCGGATGGCCGTGTGCGGGAACCGGGCCAAGGCGGCCCGGCACTACGAGAAGGCGCGTCCGTAGCCCCGGGCCGTAGCCCCGGGCCGCCCGGCGGGCGGCCCGGGAGGGCGCCGCTCCCCCGGGCCGCGCGGGCGGGTCAGGCCTCGCCGAGCCACTCGGTGAGGGCGGCGCGCAGCTCGCCGGCCCCGGGGTCGACGGCGGCCCAGGCGGCGTAGCCGTCGGGGCGGATCAGCAGCACGGTGTCGCGCAGCTTGCCGTGCGGGTCGGCCGGGGCGACGGTGACCAGGTGCTCCCGCCACGGGTCGGCGGCCGCCACCTCGTCATTGCTGACCAGGACGAACCTCCCGGCCCGCAGTGCCTCGTAGAGCCGCTGCGGGGCGGCCGGGCCGTCCTCGCGGGGCGGCTCCAGGGCGGTCAGCCGCAGGTCCGGGACCCGCTTGCCGACCAGCGGGTGGGCGTCCTTGGGGGCGGCGTAGGCGATGCCGAGGCCGGAGACGGTGCGGGCGCCCCGGTCCACCACGGCGTCGACCCGCCCGGCCACCTGGACCAGCGCCCCGCGCAGCGCCCGGGTGGCGGCGGACTGGGCGAGCGCGACCCGGATCATCGCGCCGGAGGCGCGCAGGGCCGCCCGGCCGACCGGGTGCCGCTCGGTCTGGTAGCTGTCGAGCAGGGTGTCGTCGGCCCGGCCGCGCAGGACGGCGACGAGCTTCCAGGAGAGGTTGGCGGCGTCCTGGAGGCCGGTGTTCATGCCCAGGCCGCCGGCCGGGGAGTGGCAGTGGGCCGCGTCGCCGGCCAGGAACACCCGGCCGGAGCGGTAGTCGGGGACCTGCCGCTCGTCGCTGTGGAAGGTGGAGCTCCAGCGGACGTCGTGCAGTCCGTAGTCCTCGCCGAGGGCGCGGCGGGCGATGTCGGCGAGGAGCTCGGGCCCGGGTGCGGTGCCGTCCGGGACCTGCTCGGCGCGGTCCCGGGCGAGTACGCGGTACCAGCCGTCGCCGAACGGCACCAGCAGCGCGAAGCAGTTCTCGTCGGCGCCGGCGGCGATGCCGTCCTCGGGCTCGCGCTCCAGGCGGACGTCGGCGAGCAGCACCGAGTCGACCACCGACTCGCCGGGGAAGGGCAGTCCGAGCAGGTCGCGGACGGTGGAGCGGACGCCGTCGGCGCCGACCGCGTAGCGGGCCCGGTGGGTGGTGGTGGCGCCGTCGCGCACCGTCTCGACGGTGACGCCCTCGGGGTCCTGCCGCAGGCCGGTCACCTCGGCGCCGCGCAGGACGGTCGCCCCGGCCTTCACCGCCCGCTCGTGGAGCAGCCGTTCGGTGTGGTACTGCGGCGTCAGCAGGACGAACGGGAAGCGGGTCGGCAGGTGGCCGAGGTCGATCCGGACCCGGTTGAAGGCCTTCAGCGCCTCGACCGGGCGGCCGGTGGCGATGAGCTCGTCGGCGAGGCCGCGGGCGTCGAGGAGTTCGAGGGTGCGGGCGTGCACGGCGAACGCCCGGGTGAGGCTGGACTCGGTGGCGCGCTTCTCCAGCACGGTGACGCCCAGGCCGGCGGCGGCGAGGTCGCCGGCCAGCAGCAGGCCGGTCGGCCCGGCGCCGACCACGATGACGTCGGTGACGGCTTGCTTCTCGGTCATGTGTCAGCTCCCGGTGCTCGAACAGCGGCTGGACGCCGTGTGTGGCGTTTCCCCGGCCCCCATCATCGCTTCCCGGGAGTGACGTTGTGAATCTCCGGTCCCCGGCGCGTGGCCGGGGACCGGAGGCACGGGCCGCCGGAGGGCGGCACCGGGCTCGGTCGTGGCGGCTCAGCTGTGGCGCCGGATCTCCACGGTGCGGAACCGGTTGGCGACGAAGGCGCCGTCGCAGTAGGCGGAGTTGGCGGCCGGGTTGGCGCCGGTGCCGTGCAGGTCGGAGAAGGCGGCGGTCTGGTTGGCGTACACCCCGCCGGTGAGGTTGAGGGAGAGCGAGACGCCGGCGTCGAGGGCGGCCTCGACCAGGGCGGCCTCGACCTCGGCGGAGGTGGTGTAGGCGGCGGCGGTCATCGCGCCCTGGGTGCGGACGGTGTCGCGCAGCAGCTCGACGGCGGCGGCGGTGTTCTCGACCGCGACGGCGAAGGAGACCGGGCCGAAGCACTCGGCGCGGAGGACCGCGCGGTCGTCCGGCTTGTCGGCGTCCAGCGTGACCAGCGCCGGGGTGCGGACGGTCGCGCCCGGGAACTCCGGGTGCTCCACGGCCCGCGGGGCGAGGGCGAGTTCGCCGTACTCGCCGCCGGCCGCGGCGGCCGAGCGCTGCAGCACGCCGGGGTTGACCACGGCGCCGAGGACGGCCGCGGCGCGGGCGTCGTCGGAGAGCAGGCCCTCGATGGCGGCGGCGAGGTCGCGGACCACCTCGTCGTAGGACTTGGCGCCCTGGTCGGTGTCGATGCCGGTGCGCGGGACCAGCAGGTTCTGCGGGGTGGTGCACATCTGGCCGCTGTACAGCGAGAGCGAGAAGGCCAGGTTGTTCAGCATGCCCTTGTAGTCGTCGGTGGAGTCGACGACGACGGTGTTGACGCCGGCCTTCTCGGTGTAGACCTCGGCCTGCTTGGCGTGCTCCTCCAGCCAGTCGCCGAAGGCGGTGGAGCCGGTGTAGTCGATCAGCCTGATCTCGGGGCGGACGGCCAGGGTCCGGGCCACCGTGCCGCCCTCGTGCTCGGCGGCCAGGCAGACCAGGTCGGCGGCGAAGCCGGCCTCGGCCAGGACCTCGCGGGCGATCCGGACGGTGAGCGCCAGCGGGAGCACGGCCCGCGGGTGCGGCTTGACCAGCACCGGGTTGCCGGTGGCCAGCGAGGCGAACAGGCCGGGGAAGCCGTTCCAGGTCGGGAAGGTGTTGCAGCCGATCAGCAGTGCCAGGCCGCGCGGGACGACGGTGAACTCCTTGGTCATCACCAGCGGGTCCCGCTTGCCCTGCGGCTTGGTCCAGCCGGCGCTCTCCGGCAGCCGGGTCTGCTCGGCGTACGCGTAGGCGACGGCCTCCAGGCCCCGGTCCTGGGCGTGCGGGCCGCCGGCCTGGAAGGCCATCGCGTAGGCCTGGCCGGTGGTGTGCATGACCGCGTTGGCGAACTCGTGCGAGCGGGCGTTGATCCGGGCCAGGATCTCCAGGCAGACCGCGGCGCGGGTGAGCGGTCCGGCGGCGGCCCAGGCCGGGCGGGCGGCGGACAGCGCGGCGATCAGGGCGTCCGGCCCGGCGTGCGGGTAGCCGATGCCCAGTTCGAGGCCGTACGGGGAGACCTCGCCGCCCACCAGGTCGCCGTCGGCGGGGTGGCCGGGCAGCTCGAACGGCTGGTTCAGCAGGGACTCGAAGGCGGCCCGGCCGTCCGCGGCGGCGCTCTCGCCGTAGGCCTTCGGGAACTCGGGGTAGGGCGACCAGTAGTCGCGCTTGGCGGCGGCGTCGACCGCGGCCGCCAGGGTGGCCCGGTGGCGTTCGACGAGTTCGGCGACGAGGGGGTGGGTGACCGCTGCGGACATGGTGTGCGCTCCTCAGAGGGGAGGACGGGACACGTCACAGAGTAACCGAACGATCGGTCGGCTCAAGAGGGCGAACGGGGTCGGAGTGCGGGAGCGCACCGGGGGCGGGCGAAAACGCCGGGGGCGCGTCCGAAACGGACGCGCCCCCGGGCCGGGTTGCCGGAGGGGTTACGGGATGCCCAGCTCGAAGATCACGTACCCGCCGTACCAGCCGGAGGCGACCGCCCCGGAGCCGAGCACCACCGCCAGCACCGGCCAGCTCAGCTTCCGCATCGCCACCGCGAGCGCGATCAGCAGCGGGAAGGCCGGCAGCAGGTAGCGCGAGGTGTTGCCGAAGATGCCCAGGCTGCCGAGCACCGAGACGATGGTGGCCAGGGTGTACGCGGTCAGCACCAGCGGCGGGCGCAGTCGGACCAGCAGCACGATCAGCACCGGCAGGCTCAGCACGATCAGCGTCGCCAGCATGTCGGCCGTGTGCCAGGCGAACGGGTAGTCGTTGCGGCCCAGCAGTACGCCGCGGAGCGCGGCCCAGGTGCCCTGGCCCCAGTCGAAGTAGTGCAGCCAGGCGTCGTGCTGCAGGGTGAAGTAGCCGCCCCACTCGCCCGTCCGCCAGCCCACCCAGCCGACGTAGCCGAGCAGGCCGACCGGGGCCAGCAGCATCGCGGTCAGCGGGCGCGCCACCCCGCTCTCCCGCCGGTACAGCTCCACCAGGGCGGCCAGGCCGACCGCGCCGATCAGCGCCGCCGAGGTGGGCCGGTTGAGGCCCGCGACCAGGGTGAGCACCCCGGCCGCCACCCACTGCTTGGTCATCACGCAGTAGCAGGACCAGGCGGCCAGCGCGACGAACAGCGAGTCCGAGTAGAGCGCCCACTCGGCGCCCGAACCCGGGGCGATCGCCCACAGGCCGGCCGCGATCACGCCGGCGCGCGGGCCGGCCATCCGGTCCACCACGGCGTAGATGCCGGCCGCGGCGAACAGCGAGGCGACCACCGAGACGATCATCCCGGCCCCGTACAGGCCGAACGGGCTCACCTCGGAGACCAGCCGCATCAGGCCCGGGTAGAGCGGGAAGAAGGCGGCCGAGTTCTGCTCGATCGTGAAGCCCGGGACGCCGTTGGGGACGCTCACCAGCGCCGGGTGGTAGCCGAACTGGGCGACCTGCTGGTACCACCAGCCGTCCCAGCTGGCCAGCACGTCCCAGGGGTTGGCGCCGCCGCCGAAGCGGGGGTGCTTCTCGAGGTAGTCCCCGGAGAAGGAGAGCAGCTTCATGAAGACGGTGAAGCCGACCAGCTTCAGGACGGCGTAGCACCACACGGCCGGGCCGAAGCGCAGGACGAGGTCCCGGGCGCGCTCGCGCCAGTCGAGGGCGGGCTCGGTCGTGGTGACGCCGCTACGCTGTTCGGGCAGATCGGATTCGACTGCCGGTATTGCGCTCATGCGACTTCCCCACCTGCTCGGCCTCGGACGGATCGTCCGCCGAGTCTAGGGTCTGCCTCCGGGCTTTGGTGTGGACCAGGGCCCCCGGGCGCCGTCGGGGCGGGCCGGACCGGGCACCCGGGCACGGTCGGGGCCGGGGCGGGCGGGGCACCCGGGCGCGGGCCGGGCCGGACGGGCGGGGATACTCGGGGAATGGCCGATCACACCCCGCGCACCGCCTACACCGTGGAGTCCCTGCTCGCGGTGACCGTCGACGTGTTCAACGAGCGCGGGTACGACGGCACCTCGATGGAGGACCTGTCGCGCGCGGCCGGGATCTCCAAGTCCTCGATCTACCACCATGTGCGCGGCAAGGAGGAACTGCTCCGGCTGGCCGTCGGGCGGGCCCTGGACGGACTGTTCGGGATCCTGGCCGAGCCGGGCGCGGTCGAGGGGCCGGCGGTGGAGCGGCTGGAGCACGTGGTGCGCCGGACCGCCGAGGTGCTGCTCGCGGAGCTGCCCTACGTCACCCTGCTGCTGCGGGTGCGCGGCAACACGGCCACCGAGCAGTGGGCGCTGGAGCGCCGCAGGGACTTCGACCACCAGGTGGCCGAGCTGCTGCGGGCCGCCGTCGCGGACGGCGCGCTGCGGGCGGACGTCGAACCGCGGCTGGCCACCCGGCTGCTCTTCGGCATGATCAACTCGATCGTGGAGTGGTACCGGCCGGGCCTCAAGGCCGCCGACGGCGTCGCCGACGCGGTGGTGCACCTGGCCTTCGACGGCCTCCGGGCGCGGTAGGGCGCCTCCGGGCGCCCGGACGGGACGGGGAGCGGCAAGCCCGTCCGTCAGTCCGGCGGGACCTGGTCCGTCTCCTCGAAGACCAGCATGGTGCGGGTGCCGAGCACCTGGGGGATCGACTGGATGCGGTTGAGCACGAGCTCCCGCAGGGCGTGGTTGTCGGCCGTGTGCACCAGCAGCAGGACGTCGAAGTCACCGCCGACCAGGGCGATGTGCGCGACCCCCGGCAGGGCCAGCAACTGCTCCCGCACCGTCCGCCAGGAGTTCTGCACGATCTTCAGGGTGATGTAGGCGGAAGCCCCCTGACCTGCGCGTTCGTGGTCCACCCTGGCGGTGAAGCCGCGAATCACGCCGTCCTCGACCATCCTGGAGATCCGGGCGTACGCGTTCGCCCGGGACACGTGCACCCGCTCGGCCACCGAGCGGATGGAGGCGCGGCCGTCCTGCTGCAGCAGCCGCAGGATCGCCCGGTCGACCCGGTCGAGTCTGGACATCTGTTCAGCCGACATGACCCCCCACCCCTGACGATTGGACGCAATGCCACCAGTCGACCGCCACCCGGGCCGATTGTCCACCACCTTCGCACGCTTCTGGTCAAGATGAACAGACGACCGAACAATCGGTAGGGAGCCCCCGCCACCCCTGGAGGTGCCCCGAGATGACCGTTCTCGACCACAGACACCACACGGCCGTGCCCGGTTGGCTGCCCGGGGCCACCGCCCCCCGCACCGACCCGGCCCCGCTGCTCCCGGACCCTGCTCCGGTCCGCGTCCTCGGTACGCCCGCGCTGGAGAAGCACGATCCCGTGCTGCTCCGCGAGCTGTACCGCCGCCTCGTCGTCGGCCGCCGCTACAACCAGCAGGCCACCACCCTCACCAAGCAGGGCCGGCTCGCCGTCTACCCCGCCTCGACCGGGCAGGAGGCCTGCCAGGTCGCCGCCGCGCTGGTGCTCGAGGAGCGCGACTGGCTCTTCCCCAGCTACCGCGACACCCTGGCCGTCGTCTCCCGCGGCGTGGACCCGCTGGAGGCCCTCACCCTGCTCCGCGGCAACGCCCACACCGGCTACGACCCCAGGGCCACCAGGACCGCACCGCTCTGCACCCCGCTGGGCACCCAGGGCCCGCACGCGGTCGGACTGGCGCACGCCGCCCGGCTGAGCGGCGAGCCGGCGGTCGCGCTGGCCATGCTCGGCGACGGCGGCACCAGCGAGGGCGACTTCCACGAGGCGCTGAACTTCGCCGCCGTGCTGCAGGCCCCGGTGGTCTTCCTGGTCCAGAACAACGGCTACGCGATCTCCGTCCCGCTCAGCGCGCAGTCCGCCGCCCCGACCCTGGCCCACAAGGCCGTCGGCTACGGGATGCCCGGCCGGCTGGTCGACGGCAACGACGCGCCCGCCGTGCACGGGGTGCTGGCCGAGGCCGTCGAGCGGGCCCGCACCGGCGGCGGCCCGACCCTGGTCGAGGCCCTCACCTACCGGGTCGAGGCGCACACCAACGCCGACGACGCCACCCGCTACCGGACCGAGGCCGAGGTCGCGGCCTGGCGGGAGCACGACCCGATCCTGCTGATGGAGCGCGCGCTGCGCGAGCTCCGGGTGCTGGACGACGAGCTGGTCCGGGAGGCGGCCGAGGAGGCCGAGGCGCTCGCGGCCCGGATGCGCGCCGAGTTCCACGCCGAGCCCGAACTCGACCCGATGTCCCTGTTCGCCCACGTGTACGCCGAGCCGACCCCGCAACTGCGCGAGCAGGCGGCGCAGCTGGCCGAGGAACTGGCCGCCGAGGCCGAGGTGCAGCCCTGATGACGACCGCTGTCTCCCCCGCCGCCCCCGCCCGCACCGCCAGCATGGCGCAGGCGCTCAACACGGCGCTGCGCGACGCCATGCGCGAGGACCCGACGGTGCACATGCTCGGCGAGGACGTCGGCGCGCTCGGCGGCGTCTTCCGGATCACCGACGGACTGACCGCCGAGTTCGGCCCCGAACGCTGCCTGGACACCCCGCTGGCCGAGGCGGGCATCCTCGGCACCGCCGTCGGCATGGCCATGTACGGGCTGCGGCCGGTGGTCGAGATGCAGTTCGACGCCTTCGCCTACCCGGCGCTGGAGCAGCTGTTCTCGCACGTCGCCAAGATGCGCAACCGCACCGCCGGCCGGCTGCCGATGCCGATCACCGTCCGGATCCCCTACGGCGGCGGCATCGGCGGCGTCGAGCACCACAGCGACGCCTCCGAGGCGTACTACGCCTCCACCCCCGGCCTGCACGTGGTCACGCCCGCCACCGTCGCCGACGCGTACGGGCTGCTGCGGGCCTCGATCGCCTCGGACGACCCGGTGGTCTTCCTGGAGCCCAAGCGGATGTACTGGGGGAAGGACGGGTTCGACCCGGCCGCCCCGGTCGAGCCGATCGGGCGGGCCGTGCTGCGCCGGACCGGCACCTCCGCGGTGCTGATCACCTACGGCCCCTCGCTGCCGGTCTGCCTGGAGGCGGCCGAGGTGGCGAAGGCCGAGGGCTGGGACCTCGCGGTGCTGGACCTGCGCACCCTGGTGCCGTTCGACGACGAGACGGTCTGCCGGGTGGTGCGCTCGCTGGGCCGGGCCGTGGTGGTGCACGAGGCGGGCGGCTTCGGCGGCACCGGCGCGGAGATCGCCGCCCGGGTCACCGAGCGCTGCTTCCACCACCTGGCGGCGCCCGTGCTGCGGGTCACCGGATTCGACATCCCGTACCCGCCGCCGATGCTGGAGCACCACCACCTGCCCGGGGTGGACCGGATCCTGGACGCGGTCGCCCGGCTGCAGTGGGAGGACTGAGGATGATGCCCGTCGTGCGCGAGTTCACCCTGCCCGACCTCGGTGAGGGGCTCACCGAGGCGGAGGTCGTGCGCTGGCTGGTCGAGGTCGGCGAGGTGATCGCGATCGACCAGCCGGTGGTGGAGGTGGAGACCGCCAAGGCGGTGGTCGAGGTGCCCTGTCCCTACGGCGGGGTGGTGACCGCGCTGTTCGGCGCGGTCGGCGAGGAGGTGCTGGTCGGCGCGCCGCTGGTGACGGTCGCGGTGTCGCCGGGCGAGGGCGAGCGGCCGCTCGCGGCGGTGCCGGTGGTGGAGCGGGCGGCGGAGGTGGAACGGCCGCTGGTCGGGTACGGGGTCGCCGAGCCGGACCGGGGCGGACGGCGGCGCCGGGTCGGGGGCGGCGGGGCGGCCGCGGTCGCTCGGGCTTCGGCTCCGGTGGCTGCTCCGGTGCCGGAGGCTGCTCCGGCTCCGGTGGCCGCGGTGGCGCCGGCGGTCGCGGGCGGTGTGCCGGCCGTGATCTCGCCGCTGGTGCGACGGCTGGCGCGGGAGCAGGGCGTGGAGCTGGCGGCGGTCGCCGGCAGCGGGCCGGACGGCCTGATCATGCGGGCGGACGTCGAACGCGCGGTCGCGGCCAAGGTCGCCGTGGCGCCCGCTGCTCCTGCTGTCACGCCGGCGGGTCCGGTGGGGACGGCGCCCTCCGGCGCCGGGTCCGTCGTGCCGCTGCGCGGACTGCGCAAGGCGGTGGCCGAGAAGCTCGGCCGCAGCCACCGGGAGATCCCCGCCGCGACCTGCTGGGTGGACGCCGACGCCACCGAACTGATGGCGCTGCGACGGCAGTTGAACGCCGTGCCGGGGCCGAAGGTGAGCGTGCTGGCGCTGCTCGCCCGGATCTGCACGGTCGGGCTGGAGCGCTTCCCCGATCTCAACTCCAGTGTGACCGCTGACGGTTCGGGGATTCTGCGGCACTCGGCGGTGCACCTGGGCTTCGCGGCGCAGGGCGAGCGCGGCCTCGTCGTCCCGGTGGTGCGGGACGCGCAGCGCCTCACCACCGAGCAACTCGGCGAGGAGCTGGGCCGGTTGACCGAGGCGGCGCGAACCGGGGCGATCGCTCCGGCCGAGCTGACCGGCGGCACGTTCACCCTGAACAACTACGGGGTGTTCGGGGTGGACGGCTCCACCCCGATCCTCAACCACCCGGAGGCGGCGATGCTCGGGGTGGGCCGGATCGTCGCCAAACCCTGGGTCCACCAGGGCGAGTTGGCGGTGCGCGAGGTGACCCAGCTGTCGTTCACCTTCGACCACCGGGTCTGCGACGGCGGTACCGCGGGCGGGTTCCTGCGGTTCGTCGCGGACTGTGTCGAGCAGCCGGGCGTGCTGTTGCGGCGGCTCTGAGCCCGCGTTCCGGTCGGCGGCGTTGCTCGCCCTGGGTGGTGGAACCGACACCCAGGGCGAGCGCGGCGGGGAGAGTAGCGCGTCCGGGGGGCGGGTGTCCGGGCTTCACGCTATTTGTCGGATGAGCACTTCGGGCATGCCACGCTTCCTGGGCGTCAACAGAGACAAGCCAGGTGGTGGCGTAGGCCGGCCGGAGGCGAAACGATTCTCTTGGGTACTCGAAACGTTGCGGTGAAGTCCCGCAGGACACTCCTGGTCCGTACCGGGCACGGCTCGGCGGCGGCCTCGGCCGTGCCCGGGCTGCCGGAGGCCGTGCCGGGCGTCGGGCCGGATGCCGTGCTGGACGCGGTAGTGGACGTCGTGCCGTCCGCGGAGCCTTACGTGCCGCCGGTTCCGCCGGACCTGCCGCCGGCGTTCGGGCCGGTCGGGCCCGGACCGGTGGCACCCGGACCCGTGGCACCCGGGTCGATCGTGACCGGGCCGGTCCTGCCGGTGGAGTCCGTCCTGCCCGTGGTGCCGGTGCAGTCCGTCCGGCCGGTGGTCCCGGCGCCGCCGTCCGCGCCGCCCGCCCTCCCGACGCCGTTGGTCGTCCCCCCTCGGCCCGTCCAACCGCCCGCCGTCCCGGCCCCGCCCGCAGCGGCGGCGGCGCACGGCGGCCCCGTGATCGAGCCGCTGTTCACCAGCGCGCCCGGGCTCAACTGGGCCGGACCCGGCGACCAGTGGTCCCGCGCGTGGGCGCTGCGCACCCTCGGCGGGGACGCGTCACCGGCCGTTCCGCCGGCCGTTCCACCGGCCGCTCCGTCGGCAGTGGACGCGTCGGAGGCCCCGTTACCGGCCGCGGTGCCGACCGCGGCCGAGGCGTCGGCCGCGGTGCCGGATCCCCGTGCCGCCGCCGAACTGCCGCCCACGGCGCGGGACATCGAACTGATCCGGACCAGCCTGGCGGTCGTCGAGCCGGTCGCGGACCGGGCCACCGCGCACTTCTACGCGCTGATCTTCCTCACCCACCCCGAGATCAGGGCGCTCTTCCCGGCCGCCATGGACGTCCAGCGCGACCGGCTGTTCCGCGCCCTGCTGACGGCCGCCCGCAGCGCCGGCGACCCGGAGGGGCTGCGCGCCCACCTGGGCGCGCTGGGCCGGGGCCACCGCCGCTACGGCACGCTGACCGGCCACTACGGTCCGGTCGGCGAGTGCCTGGTGGCGGCGCTGGCCAAGTACGCGGGCAGCCGGTGGAACGCCGAGACCGAGCTGGCCTGGCGCCGGGTGTACCGGCTGGTCTCCTCGATCATGATCGAGGCCGCCGAGGAGGCCGCCCGCACCTCGCCGCCCTGCTGGCAGGGCGAAGTGGTGGCGCACGAGCGCCGGACCCCGGACGTCGCGGTGCTCACCGTCCGCCCGGACCAGGCCTACCCGTACCGCGCCGGGCAGTACACCAGTCTGGAGACGCCCTGGTGGCCCCGGGTCTGGCGGCACTTCTCGTTCGCCTCCGCGCCCCGGCCGGACGGCCTGCTGACCTTCCACGTCAAGGCGGTGCAGGCGGGCTGGGTGAGCAACGCGCTGGTGCACCGGGCCGCGCCCGGGGACGTGCTGCGGCTCGGCCCGGCGGTCGGCGGGATGACCCTGGACGACGCGGACGACGGCGACCTGCTGCTGGTGGGCGGGGGCACTGGGATCGCGCCGCTGCGGGCACTCGTCGAGGAGGTCGCCGAGCGCGGCGCCGGGGGCCGCTCGGTGGAGGTGTTCCACGGGGCGCGGACCCCCGCCGAGCTCTACGAGCTGGCGGCGCTGCGGGAGTTGGCGGACCGGCAGCACTGGCTGACCGTGCGCGCGGTGCTGTCCGGCCCCGGCGCCGGGACGGCGGAGGCCGCCGCCGCGGGCCTGCTCGCGGGCGAACTCCCGGAGGCGGTGGCCCGGTTCGGGCCGTGGACCGGACGGACGGCCTATCTCTCCGGCCCGCCCGCGATGGTCCGGCGGACGAGCGGGGTACTGCTGCGGGCCGGGCTGCCGGCCGAGCGGATCCGGCACGACCTGGTCGGCGACCTGGCCGCGCCGTGAGCCGCCCTGCGGCGCGGTGAGTCGCCCAGCGGGGCCGTGAGCCGCCCGGTCGCGCCGTGGGCCGTCAGGCGAGGTCGGGGGCGAGCAGGGCGCGGACGCCCTCGATGTTGGCGGCCAGGTAGGCCCGCAGGGACGGCGGCACCACATTGACCGAGGTCACGCCCTCGCGGGTGAACGGGACCCGCACCACCTCGTAGTCGCCGTTCGGTTCGTCCACCTCGGGGCCGTGCCGACGGTCGAGGTCCATCGAAGCGAGCCGGCAGACGAAGAAGTGCTGCACCTTGACCCCGTGCGGGTGGAGCAGGCCGTCGTCCTCGGTGGGGGTCCCCCCGGCCGGGGGCTGGGGGAGGGTGTGGCTGATGGTGTCCACGAAGGCGGGGACCACGTCGACCACCTTGCCGCCGAGTTCCTCGTCCACCTCGCGGTGAAGGGCCTCGACCACGGTGCGGTCGCTCCGCTCGACACCCCCGCCGGGCGTGATCCAGTACGGGTGCGGGGCGCCGGGGCGGGTGCGCCTGATCAGGACCAGCGAGGCCGGTCCGTGAGGGTCGTTGGGATCCGTCTCCAGCACGATCGCCCGGGCGGTGCGCTTGACGACGGGGCGGGGCGGGGTGCGCATGGCGACCTCCGGGGCTGGAGCGTTGTGCGGGAGTCTCCCGCAGCCCGGACCGGCCGAAACGCGCCCCGCCCCGGTTGCGTCCGTCCGGGGCGGGGCGGGGCGGTGACCGTTCGGGGCGGGGCGGCGGCGTTCGCGCTCAGTCCTCGTCGAGGGCGAGG
This sequence comes from Streptomyces sp. XY431, assembly GCF_001279805.1. Classification (NCBI taxonomy): domain Bacteria; kingdom Bacillati; phylum Actinomycetota; class Actinomycetes; order Kitasatosporales; family Streptomycetaceae; genus Streptomyces; species Streptomyces sp. XY431. The sequence goes on along the minus strand of NZ_LGDO01000002.1, from coordinate 77,740 downwards.
CTCAGGCCCCAGGAGACCAGGCTGACGATCAGCGCGCCGAACAGCGCGGCCCAGAAGCCGTCGACGTGGAAGTCGAGGTCGAGCTTGTCCGAGGCCCACGAGGTGAGCCACAGCATCAACGCGTTCACCACGAAGGTGAACAGGCCGAGAGTGAGGATGAACAGGGGGAGGGAGAACAACTTCACCACCGGCTTGATCAGCCAGTTGACCACGCCGAAGACCAGCGCCACGGCGACCACCGTGAGCGTCTTGTGCTTCCAGTCGTCCCCGGTGAGCGTGATCGCGGGGACGATCCAGGCGGCGACCCAGATGGCCGCCGCGTTGATCAGTGTCTTGATGACGAAACCCTTCATGGGGCCAGCGTCCCAGGTCGGTCAAGGGGTGACGCCGCCCCGGGCGGTGCGGTGGTGTTGAATGCCGGTGGTTCGAGGTCCGTACGAGAAGGGGTGCTCCCCGATGAAACTGTTCCGACTGGACCACCTGGACGCCGAGCGCGCCGCCAACGACGGCGCGTACCTGCGCTTCCTGCGGGAGCCTCGGATGTCGGCCGGCCTCTACGCGCTCGCCCCCGGCGACACCGACACCCAGACCGCGCACGCCCAGGACGAGATCTACCAGGTGATCAGCGGCCGGGCCGAGCTGACGGTCGGGAACGAGACCGCCACCGTCGGCCGGGGCACCGTCGTCTACGTGCCCGCCGGCACCCCGCACCGCTTCCACCACATCACCGAGGAACTGCGGGTGCTGGTGGTGTTCTCCCCGCCCGAGGACTGAACCGGGGGCGCGGCGGACGGCCGGTTAGGGTCGGGGCATGAGCCTGAGCCTGACCGAAGAACTCTGGGCGGCGATCGAGCCGGTCTACGCCGAGATCCTCGACCACCCCTTCCTCGCCGGCCTCACCGACGGCACCCTGCCGCGGGAGGCGTTCCGCCACTTCGTCGTGCAGGACTCGCACTACCTGCGCGACTACGCCCGCGCGTTGGCCGTCTGCGCGGCCAGGGCCCCGGGCGAGGAGGAGGTGCGGGCCTTCGCCGACGACGCGATCGGCGCGCTGGCCGCCGAGCAGGGGATGCACGCCGAGTTCCTGGACGCCTTCGGCGACACCGCCGAGCAGGCCGCCGCCGAACCGGTGCTGCCGACCACCCGCGCGTACACCAGCTACCTGCTCGCCACGGTCTACGGTGGCTCCTTCGCGGAGGCCGTCGGCGCCGTGCTGCCCTGCTACTGGATCTACGCCCGGGTCGGCGAGCGGCTGCTCGCCGAGGGCTCCCCCGACCCGCTCTACGCGAAGTGGATCGCCACCTACGGCGACGAGGCGTTCCAGTCGGTGGTGCGGCGGGTGCTGGCGCTGACCGACCGGCTCGGCGAGGAGATCTCCCCCACCGAGCGGCGCCGGGTGGTCGAGCACTTCGTCACCACCTCCCGGTACGAGTGGATGTTCTGGGACGCCGCCTGGCGCCGGGAGTCCTGGCCGGTCTGAGGCCCGGGACGGGGGCGCGACCGGGGTGGCGGCCGGGGTCGTTCCCCGAGGTCGGGGCCGGGTTCACCCGGGGTCCGGGGTCGGGGTGATCTCCGGGTTCTCTCGGGGCCGTTGGCCCTCGTTCCGCCCCCCGGGCCGCCGTACGATCGAAGTACGAAAGCGAGCGGGATGCGGCACCGGACGGCAGCCGACCCCAAGGGGAGAGAAGGAACGGACATGGCTGAGCTCTGGAAGTCGCTGCCCTCGTGGGTGCGGAACATCGTTGTCCCGGTGCTGGTGCTGATCCTGGCGTGGAACCTGCTGATGTTCGTCTTCGGTGTGGTCGGCGCGCTGCTGGCCTTCGCCGTCAAGGCGCTGGTGGTGGTCGGTATCGCCGCCGCCGTGGTGATCCTGGTCAAGAAGGCCGCAAGGAACTAGCGCCCCGGAACTGCCCCGACGCCCGCGCCCCCTCTCCGGGGCGCGGGCGTCGGGCGTTCACGGGCGGGCCGCGGGGCCGGTGGCGCTCTCGCGGAGGAAGGCGTCGAGGTCCCGGTGCGGCCGCCAGCCCTGGGTGCGGGCGCGGGTGAGGTCCAGCACGACGTCGCGGGAGAGCTGGTCCACCGCGTACGGGGTCAGACCCGGGAGCCGCCCGCTGCGGGCGGCCAGCCGGGCCAGCGGGGCCGGCACATGGTGGATCCGCGCGGTCACGCCGTGCGCGGCCAGCACCGCGCGGACCGCCTCGTCGCGCCGGTAGGGGCGGGCGTCGGCGATGTTGTAGGCGACCGGCGTCCACGGGCGGTCGCCGGTGCGGCCGGCGCCGACCGCGGACAGACAGGCGTCGGCGAGGTTCTGCACCGCGGTGAGACTGAGCCGCACGTCGCCGCCGGGCAGCAGCAGCCGTCCCCGCCGGACCCGCTCCAGCAGCCGGGGCACCAGATGCGGGTCACCGGGCCCGTACACCGCGCGCGGGCGCAGCACCACGGCGCCCGCGGCGAGGGCCAGCCGCTCGCCGGCGGCCTTGGTGCGCCCGTACGCGTTGAGCTGGCCGGCCTCGGTGGGGTGGTCCTCGTGGACGGAGCCGCGGTCCGCCCTCGGGTCGTAGACGCTGGCGCTGGAGACCCAGACCAGCGGGCGGTCCCCGGCGGCCCGCAGCAGCCGTTCGGTGCCGGCGACGTTGACGGCGTGCTGGGCGGCCTCGGCCCCGGTGCCCCGGGGCAGGTCGGCGACGGCGGCGGCACAGTGCACGATCGCGTCGGCGCCGGTGAAGTCGGGCTCCCCGGCGGTGGCGTCCCAGGGGACGTGGCGGCCGGCCGGTCCGGGGCGGCGGCCGTGGCAGAGCACCTCGTGGCCGGCGGCGAGGGCGGCCCGGACGACGTGGGAGCCGCAGAAGCCGCTCGCGCCGGTGACGGCTATCCGCATCGGGTCTCCTCGGTGGGTCTCGGGTCGGTGGGGTGTGGTGCGGCTTTGGCGGGGGTGCGGGTGGCGCGCAGCGTGAGTTCGGCCCAGCCGGGCAGCGCGGCCCGCCGGTCGACCCGGGCCCGGACGACCACCGGCCGGTAGGGCGCGAGCGCGAGCAGCAGTTCGGCGAGCAGGGCGCGGGCCACCCCGGCGCCGGGGCAGGCGTGCGGCCCGGCGCCGAACACCGCCTGGGTGGCGGCGGGCCCGGGGGAGGGCGTGGGCCGGTGCGCCCCGGCGGCGTGCCGGGCGACCAGGACCAGCCGGTCCCCGGCCCGGACCCGTCGCCCGGCCAGCACGGCATCGGCGGCGGCCACCCGGGGGAGCAGCGGCGAGGCTGCGGTGAGCCGGAGCAGTTCGGCGGCCAGCGCGGGTGCTCCGGGGGCGTCGACCGAGGGCCAGAGTCCGGCGTCCGCGCACCAGGCGGCGGCCCGGGGCAGCGCGGCGACGCTGGTGTTGACGGCGGCGACCGCGACCATGGCGTCCCGGGGGTCGGGCAGCAGCGCGGCGAGTTCGGCGGCCCGGGCGGCGGCCGTCCGGGCCGCGCCGGGCGGACGGGGGCCGGGCAGGTGGTTGCGGGCGGCGGCTGCGGCGGCCTCGGTGGCGGCTCCGGCGAGAGTCGTCGGGCAGACCACCGTCCCGGTCAGTGCGGCGGCCGTGATTCCGGCCAACTCCTTTGACAGATCGACGAGTTCTAGGTCGCCGATGGCGAGTTCGGGGATCCGTGCGGCGAGCACCGCCTGCCAGGACGGGCGGAGCCGGTCCACTGCCGAGGCGTCCAGCTCGACCGCCAACGCGCGCCGGGCGGCCCGGTGTTCGGCGCCGTCCTGGTCGAACAGCAGCCCGCCGGAGGTGAGTTCGGCCGCGGCCCCGCCGGTGGTGCCGGGGGCGGTGCGGTCCAGCGGGATCCGGGTGAGCGCGGTGCGGTAGGCCTCGGCGTCGTGCACCAGCACGGTGCGGCCGAGCCGGGCGACCGGGCGGCGGCGGGTGGCGGCGAGCAGCGCGAACAGCAGGGGGTGGCTGCGCAGATAGACCCGGCGGTCCCGGCGCCGGGCGGCCCGGTGCGCGGCCGGTGCCGGCGTCGGCACCGCGCGGCCCGCCTGCTCCCCCGCGCGCGTGTTCCCGTTCATCCGGCCAGCTCCCGGGCGCACCGGGCGGCCGCCGCCGCGCGGTCCGGCTTGCGGGAGCGCCCGGCCAGCGGCACCCGGCCGAACAGCACCGCGTCCGGGCGGGCCGAGCCCATCCGCGCCAGCGGTCCGGCCAGTGCGGCGCGCAGCCGTCCCGGATCGGTGCCGGGCGAGGGCTGGACGAGGGCGACCAGCCGTTCGTCGCCGTCCCCGTCCGGGACGCCGACCAGCACCGCGAGTTCGACGCCCGGCAGGTGCAGGGACGGTTCGTAGAGGCCGGGATAGATGTTCTCGGCGCGGCGCAGCACCATGTCCTTGAGCCGACCGCCGAGCACGATCCGGCCGTCCGGGTCGAGCGTGGCGAGGTCGCCGGTGCGCACCCAGGGGTCGGGTTCCTCGCCGAGGTAGCGGTGCCGGGCGCCCGGGCCGCCGAGCAGCAGTTCGCCGTTCGGCGCGAGCGCGGTCCGCACGCCCGGCAGCGGTGCGCCGACCAGGTCGCCGGGCCCGGTGAAGGCGCTCTTCTCGGCCTCTTCGACGGCGGCCGCCGGGAACAGCTCGGTGAGCGCGTAGACGCCCCAGGCCTGTTCCGCCCCGGCCTGTTTGACCCGGCGGAGCAGGGTGGCGTCGGCGGGCGCCGAGCCGGTCCAGACCCGGCCGGTGAAGCGTGCCCCGGCGCCGAGCGCGGCGCGCAGCTGCGGCGGGGTGAGGTAGGTGTGGGCGGGGGTGAGCCGGGCGAGCTGGCGGGCCAGCGCGGCCGGTTCGCGGGCGGGCAGGGCGACCGCGGCCCCGGCGCTCAGTGCGGGGACGAGTACGAAGAAGGTGCCGCCCAGGACGACGGAGCCGGGGCGCGGGTCGACCAGTTCGCCGACGGTGCGCAGACCGGCGGCCAGGCCGCCCCGGGAGTGCACCACGGCGCGCGGGCGGGCGGTGGTGCCGGAGGTGAAGACGATGACGGCGTCCGTGTCGCGCGCGGGTGCGTCGGAGCCGGGGATGCCCGGTACCGACGCGCCGAACCGTCCGACCCGCAGTCGGGGCGCGCAGCCGGGGAGCCGGCGGCCGAGGGTGGCGACCGGGCCGAGCGCCTCCAGCGGGGGCAGGGCGAGGTCGGCGCGGCGGGCCAGCGGCCGGGCCCAGCCGGCCACCGCCTGGGCGGCGGCGTCGGCGAGGACCAGGTCAGGGCGGGCCAGCGCGAGCCGGGCGGCCAGGACGTCGGGGCCCGCGGTCGGGTCGAGGACGGCGATCCGCAGGCCGAGCCGGTGTGCGGCGAGCATGACGGCGAGCGCGCGCGGGCCGGGGCGCAGGGCGAGGCCGAGGGTGGTGTCCTCGCCGAGGCCGCGGGCGTTCAGGGCGACGGCGTAGGTGTCGGCGAGCGCGGCGAGTTCGCCTCGGCGGATCCGGACGCGGGTGCCGCCGAGCCGGGTGTGGGCCAGGACGGCCGGGCGGTCGGGGTGCCGGGTGCGCAGGTCGTGGGCGAGCCGGTCGAGCACGGGGTGTCCTCGGGGTGCGGTGGGTCCGGTGGGTCCGGGGGTTCGGGGCGCTGGTTCGGTGGTCCGGGGACTTTGCAAAGTCTGCTGAGACTTTGCAAAGTCCCCTCCAGGCCAGGAAACGGGGGGTTCAGAGCACTTTGCAAAGTCCTGGCAGGACTTTGCAAAGTGCTCTGCAGGTGGTGGTGGCGGCGGGAGTGGGAGTGGGAGGCAGGGGTGGAGACGGGAGCGGGAGGCATCGTGAGCGGTGAGCGGCCGGCCGCCAGCAGTCAGCCGCCAGCAGTCAGCGGACGTCGACGGCGCGGGTGCCGGGCCCGCGGTCGAGGTACCAGCGGGCGGTGCCGACCACCCCGTAGGCGCGGATCCGGCGGGTGGAGTTCTGCACCACCATGTCGCGGCGGTGCGTGATCGCGGTGGTGTGCCGGCGGACGCGGTTGATGAACAGCCGGTCGGTGGGCGAGGGCCGGCGCGGCATGCCGCCGACCGCCAGGTACAGCTCGGCGGTGATCGCCATGTTGTTGCCCGCGTGCATCCGGTACGGCGTGAGGTAGCCGTGCCGCCGGTGGTGCGCGGGCCGGATCCGGCCGAAGAACGCGCCGAGCGCGACCAGGACCAGGAAGACGGCGCGCCCGGCCGGTCCGTGCTCGTCCCGGCGGGCGGTGACCCGGCCGCAGACCAGTCCGCCGCCGTCGAGCAGGGCGGCCCGGGCGGCGGCGGTCCAGCCGGGGGCGGGCAGGCAGTCGGCGTCGGTGCGGGCGAGCAGGATGGCACCGCGTGCGATGGCGTGCCGGAACGCGGTGTCGACCGCCGAGCCGACGCCCTTCTCCGGCTCGACCAGCACCTCGACCGGGAAGGGCGCCCGGTCGGCGAAGGCGCGGACGGCCTCGACGGTGCCGTCGGTGGAGCCGTTGTCGGCGACCAGCAGGGTGAACTCCCGGTCCCGCTGGGCGGCGAGGGCGTTCAGGGTGGCGGTGATCCTGGCCTCCTCCCGGTAGGCGGGGACGACCACCCAGAGCGCGGTCACGACGCCTCCCAGACCATCGTCATCAGGCTCACACCGCCGCCGAGACCGAGCATCAGCACTTTGTCGCCCGGCTCCAACTCATCGCGTATTCGGTCGAGTTGGATCCCGATCGTGGCGCTGGCGACATTGCCCAGCTCGGGCACCGTCACCACCAGCTTCTCCTCCGGAACCCCGGTGGCCTCCACGAAGCGCTCCAGGTAGGGGACGGTCACCTGGTGCACCAGAACCCGGGCGTAGTCCTCCCAGCCGAGGCCGGTGCGGGCGGCCACCCGGGTCAGGATGTCCAGGCCGATCTTCTCGAAGACGCCGCGCAACTCCGTGCCACTGCCGCGGAAGTAGCTGTACTCGTCGCCGCGCGGGTGGCGCGAGCCGCCGCCCGGGATGCCGCCGGTCCGCCAGTGCTCGGAGGCGGTCTCGGTCTCCACGTCGAGGATGCCGCCGCGCTCCACCGCCTCCACCACGACGGCGGCACCCGCGTCGCCGAAGGTGTAGCCGGCGAAGCCCGCGCGGAACTCCTCCGCCCCGTCGGGGTCCCGCCGCATCGCCCGGCTGGGTGTCTCGCCGGTGACCACCAGGGCCCGCCGGGCCCGGCCGGCCATGATCATCGAGCGGGCCAGGTCGATCCCGTTGAGGAAGCTGTTGCAGGCGTTGCTGACGTCCAAGGCATGGGCGCGCGAGCCGAGTTCGGACTGCACCAGATGCGCGGTGGCGGGTTCGGCGACATCGCGGGTGGCCGAGGCGAACAGCAGCAGGTCGAGGTCCAGCGGGTCCAGGCCGCGACTGTCCAGGGCGCGCCGGGCGGCGCCGAGGGCGAGGGTGGAGGCGTACTCGCCGTCGGCCGCGAAGTGCCGGGTGACGATGCCGGTGGCCTTCTCGAAGGTCCGCTCCGGCAGGCGCAGCCGGCCGCCGGCGGTGATCTCGTCCTGGAGCTGCCGGGAGGTCAGTCGGCGGGCGGGGAGCTGGGATCCGACGGCGGTGATGCCGATCCGCGCGGTGGCTGCTGGGTGCATGGTCCCATCGTGCTGCGGACGGGGCGGCGCCCGCCTGAGTACCTGTACTCAGGCGGGCGCCGCCGGGCTACTCGGACCGGGTCAGTCCTGCTCGGACTCCTCGTCCTCGCGGCGGTCCGCGCCGTCGCGGGTGGGGAAGCCGGCCGGCACGGCGTCCACCGGTACCGGGACGGAGACCGTCGCCACGGCCGCAGGAGCACCGGCCGCAGGAGCACCGGCTGCGGGAGCAGCAGCGCCAGGAGCGGCGGCCGCGGCAGCACCGCCCGCCGCCCCGCCGTCCGCGCCGACGGTGGACAGCAGCTGCCGGGCCAGCCCGAGCCCGGTGCCGCCCATCGCGAGCGCCTTGGCGAACAGCTCCCCCATCCCGTCGGCGCCGTTGAGCAGCACCATGTGCTCCACATTGCCGAAGGACTCGGCCGCCGCCCGCACGATCTGCGGCCACTGCTCGGCCAACTCCTGCGCCACCACCGCCTCCTGGTTCTCGGCGAGGGCGGCGGCCCGGGCCTTGATGCCCTCGGCCCTGGCCAGCGCGACCGCCCGGGCGGAGGCGGCGTCGGCCAGGCCGCGGGCCTCGACCGAGGCCGCCTCCGCCCGTCCGGTGGCCGTGGTCGCCTCGGCCTGCGCCAGGCCGCGCACCCGGGTGGCGTCGGCGTCCGCCTCGGCCGCGATCCGGACCCGGCCGGCCTCGGCCGCGGCTGCCAGCTCGGTCTCCTGGGCCTGCGCCTGGGCGGCGGAGATCCGGGCGTCACGGGCCGCCTCGGCGGTGGTGCGGGTGTCGTACGCGCGGGCGTCGGCGGGCTTGCGCACGTCGATCTGGAGCTGCTGCTCCTTGCGCCGTGCCTCCAGTTCGGCGACCCGGGTCTCCTGGACCACCACCTCCTGCCGGGAGGCGGCGTCGGCGAGCGGACCGGCCTGCCGGGCGCGGGCCGTCGCGGTGTCCATCTCGGCCTGGTAGGAGGCCTGTTGGATCTCGCTGTTGCGGGTGGCCTCGGCCTTGCGGGCGGCGGCCTCCTGCTCCGCCTCGGTGGCCACCCGGTCCGCCGCCGCCTGGGCGATCCGGGCGTCCCGCTGGACGGCGGCGGCGTGCGGGATGGCGAGGTTCTTGATGTAGCCGGTCGGGTCGATGATCTCCTGGATCTGCAGGGTGTCGATGATCAGCCCGAGCTTCTCCATCTCCAGCCCGGAGGCGGCCCTGGTCTCGCCGGTGAGCCGCTCGCGGTCGCGGATCATGTCCTCGACGGTGAGTCCGCCGACGATCGACCGCAGGTGCCCGGCGAAGACGTTGTGGACGCGCTGGCTGATCAGTTTCTGCTGGTCCAGGAAGCGGCGGGCGGCGTTGGCGATGGAGACGTCGTCGTCGCCGACCTTGAAGATCACCACGCCCTTGACCCGGACCGGGATGCCCTGCGTGGTGACGCACTCGACGTTCAGTTCGGCCTCGTTGAGGTCCAGCGAGAGCCGCCGGACCCCCTGCAGGCCGGGGGTGACGAGGGTCCCCCGGCCGGTGACGATCCGGAAGCCCAGCCCGTCACCGACCCCCTCGGTGCGGTGGCGGGAACCGGAGATGATCAGTGCCTCGTTCGGCTCGGCCACCCGCCACATGAGCTTGAAGAGCGTGATCATGACCACCAGGGCCCCGGCGACCGCCCCGGCGATGATGTATCCCATGGTTCAACTCCCCCTTCCGGCGCAGGAGATGCGCCGAAAAGGATTGTCCGCCCGGGTCGGCCGCGGGGAAAGGGACGTGACATGACGCACCGTCACAAGGTCGTCACGGGAGGGTCCGCGGATCGTCACAGGCCGCCCGGCCGCACCCGGCTGACCGGGCACGGCCGGATGTCAAGGCCCGGCCACCCGATCGTCACGGACCGATCGGCGCGACGTAGACCGTCCGCGGCGGCTGGTACTCGATCACCACCACCGGCGTCCCCACCACCAGCCGGTCCCCGGGAACGGCCAGGTAGGCGAGGAACGCCTCGGCGCCCCGGCGCTCCGGGACGTGCACCATCACCTCGCCGACCAGCCCGGCACCCACCGCTCCGGTGACCCGCCCCGTGCTCCCGACCACGCCGGCCTCCCTCGACTCGTCAGCTACGAAGCCAGTCTGCCCGCCGGGAGGCCGCCGCGCCCCACCGTTCACCCGCCGGACCTCGCCGTTCGCCCGCGGGGACCCCCTCTGGACCTCCGGCGGTCCGCTCGCTACGGTGTTGGACGTCATGCGCGGGCAACACCGCCTGCGGACGCGGGAGCTCGGAGCACCGGGCTGAGAGGGCGCTGAACGGGACGTCGAAGGACGGACCGGAGGCTGCGTCGACCGCAGGAACCTGACCGGGTAATGCCGGCGTAGGGAGTTGAAGGTCCGTTGACCACCTTTGAGGCACAGCCGCAGTCTGCCCAGTCGCCGTCCGGGCACGGCGCCGCAGTGACCAGCGCCGGCACCGGCTACCCCACCCCCGCCTGGCGCAAGGCCTACCGCGAGGGGTCCCGCCCCGACCTGCGCGTGCCGTACCGCGAGGTCGTGCTCACCAACGAGAAGACCGTCCCGCTGTACGACACCTCCGGGCCGTACACCGACCCGGCCTACGAGCCCGACGTCCGGCGCGGGCTGCCCGCGCTGCGGGACTCCTGGATCCGCCAGCGCGGCGACGTCGAGGAGTACGACGGCCGCGAGGCGCGCCCCGAGGACGACGGCATCAAGCACACCTCGCCGCGCGGCGGGAACCTCCGCAACCTCGACGCGGTGTTCCCCGGCCGCCCGCGCCGTCCGCTGCGCGGCCGCGGCGAGGTCGCGGTCACCCAGCTCGGCTACGCCAAGCGCGGCATCGTGACCCCCGAGATGGAGTTCGTCGCCCTGCGGGAGGGCCTGGCGCCCGAGTACGTGCGGGACGAGGTGGCCCTCGGCCGCGCCGTCATCCCGGTCAACGTGAACCACCCCGAGGTCGAGCCGTCGATCATCGGCACCAACTTCCTGGTGAAGATCAACGCCAACATCGGCAACTCCGCGGTCACCTCCTCGATCGAGGAGGAGGTGGAGAAGATGACCTGGGCGACCCGCTGGGGCGCGGACACCGTGATGGACCTCTCCACCGGCCGCAACATCCACACCACCCGTGAGTGGATCCTGCGCAACTCCCCCGTGCCGATCGGCACCGTGCCGCTCTACCAGGCGCTGGAGAAGGTCGACGGCCGGGCCGAGGACCTCAGCTGGGAGGTCTACCGGGACACGATCATCGAGCAGTGCGAGCAGGGCGTCGACTACATGACCGTGCACGCGGGCGTGCTGCTGCGCTACGTGCCGATGACCGCCCGCCGCAAGACCGGCATCGTCTCCCGCGGCGGCTCGATCATGGCCGCCTGGTGCCTGGCGCACCACCGGGAGAACTTCCTCTACACCAACTTCGAGGAGCTCTGCGACATCCTCGCGCGCTACGACGTCACCTTCTCGCTGGGTGACGGCCTGCGCCCCGGTTCGATCGCGGACGCCAACGACGAGGCGCAGTTCGCCGAGCTGCAGACCCTGGGCGAGCTGGGCCGGATCGCCCGCGCCAAGGACGTCCAGGTGATGATCGAGGGCCCGGGCCACGTCCCGATGCACAAGATCAAGGAGAACATGGATCTCCAGAAGGAGATCTGCGACGAGGCCCCGTTCTACACCCTGGGCCCGCTCACCACCGATGTCGCGCCCGGCTACGACCACATCACCTCGGGCATCGGCGCCGCCATGATCGCCTGGTGGGGCACCGCGATGCTCTGCTACGTCACGCCCAAGGAGCACCTGGGCCTGCCCAACCGGGACGACGTGAAGACCGGCGTCATCACCTACAAGATCGCCGCCCACGCCGCCGACCTGGCCAAGGGCCACCCCGGCGCCCAGGCCTGGGACGACGCGCTGTCCGACGCGCGCTTCGAGTTCCGCTGGGAGGACCAGTTCAACCTGGCCCTCGACCCGGAGACGGCCCGCGAGTTCCACGACGAGACCCTCCCCGCCGAGCCCGCGAAGACCGCCCACTTCTGTTCCATGTGCGGTCCGAAGTTCTGCTCGATGAAGATCTCCCAGAAGATCCGCGAGGAGCACGGCGACGGTTCGAGCGCCGTCGAGTCCGGCTACGGGGCCGACGCGCTCGCCGGGATGGCCGAGAAGTCGGCGGAGTTCGCCGCCCAGGGCAACCGGGTCTACCTGCCGCTGGCGGACTGAGCACGCCGCACGGGTGCGCCGGTCCGGGAGGTGGAGGGGGCCTCCCGGCCCGGCGCACCCGTGCGACGGTGTCCCGGCCCGCCGCCCGGCCGGGGGCGGCGCCGGTCAGGCGGCGTCCTCGGGGTACCAGCGGAGTTCGACCGTGTTGCCGTCCGGGTCCTGGACGTAGATGGAGGTGGCGCTGCCGCGGGCGCCGTAGCGGGGGACGGGGCCCTCCAGGACCTTGAAGATGCCGGCGTCGATGACCTGCTGCCAGTCGAGCGGGTCGACGGTGAGACAGATGTGGTCGACGTTGGACTCGCCGCGCGGGCGGGACATCAGGTCGATGATCGTCTCGGGGGTGACCCGGAGGGACGGGAACGAGACCTTGCCGGCGCGCCACTCCTCGACCCGGACCGGCTCCAGGCCGAGCAGGCCGCCGTAGAACTCCAGCGAGCGCTCGATGTCGCGGACGTTGAGCACGAGGTGGTCGAAGGCCTTCACACGGATGGCGGTCATGGTGGCTCCAGTCGGGAGGGGTAGTGCCGGTGACGTGTTCCACGATCCGCCAGGCGGCCGGTGTCATCAAGACGGCATCGGTCAACGATCATTGAGGCGGAGTAAACGATGGGGGGCGCACGGTGCTGGAACGGGTGGAGATCGAGGTCTTCCTGACGCTCGCGGAGGAGCTGCACTTCGGCCGCACCGCGGAACGCCTGCGGCTCAGCACCGGCCGGGTCAGCCAGGTGGTGCGACAGCTCGAACGGCGGCTCGGCGGCGCGTTGTTCGAGCGCACCAGCCGGGCGGTGCGGATCACCCCGGTGGGCCTGCGGCTGGCGGAGGAGCTGGCGCCGCTGGTGGCCGGCATCACGGCGGCGGTGCGCCGGGCGGCCGAGGCGAACCGGGGTGTCGCCGGTGAGCTGCGGGTGGCGTTCCTCGGCGAGGGGACGGCGCCGGTGCTGCTCAGGGCGGTCGCGCTGTTCAACGAGCGGCACCCGGACTGCCGGGTGGACGTCCGCGAGGCCCAGCTGGCGAACACCCGGTCCAGCCTGCTGGACGGTTCGGTGGACGTGCTGATCGCCGCCTTCCCGTTCGACGGGATGGCGAACGGCCCGGTGCTGATGACCGAGCGCCGGGTGCTCGCGGTGGCGGCCGGGCACCCGCTGGCGGGGGCCGCCTCGGTGTCGCTGGAGGTGCTGGGCGACCACCCGGTGGTGCAGTACCCGGCCGTGACCTCGGCCGCCTTCAAGCGGGACCGCACCCCGGACCGGACCCCGTCGGGGCGGCCGGTGCCGCCCGGCCCGGTCGGCGCGACCTTCTCCGAGATGCTGACGCTGGTCGCGCTGGGCCGGGGCGTGCTGCCGGTCGGCGAGCTATCGCTGCGCTACCACCCGCGTCCGGACCTCGCCTATGTGCCGATCGAGGACGCCCCGCTGATCGAGCGCGGCCCGGTCTGGCGGGAGGGGAACACCACGGAGCGGGTCCGCGAGTTCGTCCGGGCGGCGGCGGACTCGGTGGCGGTCGACTCCGCGGCAGCCACCTCCTAGCGTCCGTGCGGTTCAGCTGTCGTCGGGCCCGGTGAGGGCCGGGGCGGTGCCGGCCCGGGCGGCGGCGGTGAGGTGGGGGACGAGCGCCCGCTCGCGCAGGGCGCGCTGCCAGTCGCGCCGGGCGTCGTCGAGCTCGGCCGCGAGCTCGGGGTCGGTGCCCTGCGGGAAGGGGACGGTGGGCGGGGCCGAGCCGTCGCGCAGGGCGGTGAGGATCAGCCCGACGATGCCGACCGCCATCGCGGCCACCCCGGCGGCGAGGGCGAGCCACCCGGCGGTGAGCAGCGAGCGGGCCAGGGCGCTGTCCGGGTCGGCGGCCCGCAGCGCGTAGCCGAGCAGCAGTAGGACCAGGGCGGCCGCCCAGGCGAGGATCGGGGTGAGGACGGTGAGCACCGGCAGCAGCCCGGCGCCGCCGTTCTCCGAGCGCAGCTGGGTGAGCAGTCCGGGCGCGGTGGGTTCGCCGGGTGCCGGCGGGGTGGCGCGCAGGTTCTCGCGCAGCCGCAGGTAGTGCTGGTACTCGGTGGCCGCCGGGGCGGCGACGTGGTCGGCCGAGGCGAGCGCGTGGGCGCGCAGGTCGTCGGAGGGTGGCGCGCCGGGCGCGCGCAGGACGGTGCGGAGGGTGTCGTCGCACAGTGCCGCGTCGAGGAGGCGCTCGAAGTCCGGGCGGTCCTCGGCGAGCAGGTGCGGGGCGTCGTTCATGGGGACCCCGTTCATGCGGACCCCCGCGCTCTCCGCCCCCATGGGCGCGGGGCGGGGCGCGGAGTCGGGCCGCCGGTGGGGCGGCCGGGTGTGGTGTGCCCCCGATGGTAGGGGTGGGTGCGGCCGGGTAGACAGAGACTTTCCGGAATTTCGCGCCCCTGGATGCGCGTGCGCGACCGTCCGTGCGCTGGGAACGCGTGTTCGGTCGACGGACCGTCACCTGCCGTGGGCGGAGGGTGTTCCGCGGCGGCGGAAGGGCCGGACCGCGTGCGGTCCGGCCCTGTGGCAAGCGTCCGGGGCCCGTGCGGGTGGGCCGACGGCTCAGATCGGCAGGCGGGAGACCAGCAGCCGGCCCTCCATGGTCACCCCGCCGTCCATGGCGACGGCGAGGTCCTCCGCGTAGACGTACGGGCCCGGGACGTGCGGCGGCATGCCGTCGTCGGCGTGCACCGCGCCGGTGAGGTACGGGATCGGGCTGTGGCCGTGCACGACGCGCGTGCCGCCGTAGGCGTCCAGCAGCTCGCGGACGGCGGTCGGGCCGGAGTCGCCGCGGAAGGCGAAGCGCTTGGTGAACCGGCGGAAGCAGTCCCACCACTCGTCGACGCCCTCGTCCGCGAGCAGGTCGTGCACGGCGTCGTTGACCTCGGGGATGGACTCGCCGTACTCCAGGTACGCGGTGGTGTCGGAGTGCAGCAGCAGGTGGCCGTCCTCCAGGGCGATCGCGGGGAGCCGGGAGAGCCAGCTGATGTGGTGCGCCTCCAGGCGCTCCAGGTCGCTCTGCTGTCCGCCGTTGAGCCGCCAGGCGGCGAGGAAGGAGGCGGTGCCGGCGGTGGACTGGACGGGCTCGTCGCCGTACCGGGCGGCGCCGAGGAAGAGCAGTTCGTGATTGCCCATCAGGGCCCGGCAGTAGCCGCCGGCCGCCGCCGACTCGGCGGCGAGCTGCATGACCAGGTCGATGACGCCGATGCCGTCCGGGCCCCGGTCGGTGAAGTCGCCGAGGAACCAGATCCGGGACCGGCCGGCGGACCAGTGGCCGTCGGCGTCGATCAGGCCCTGATGGCGCAGCTCGGTGCGGAGCTCGTCGAGGTAGCCGTGCACGTCGCCGACGACGTAGAGCGGGCCGACCGGCTCGCCGGGGGCGGGGGCCGGGTACGGGTGGTAGGGCTGGCCGGGTTCGGCGAGCGGGGGGCCGAGCTCGATGGTCGGCGGGTCGTCGCTCTGCGCTCCGGGGCCGGGGTGGCCGCCGTGGGCGGGGGAGGGGTGGTCCGGCAGGGTGGGCTCGTAACCGGCCTGCTCGTGGGGGCCGTTCTGGGCGTGCACGGTGTGGCCCTGGTCGGGGCCGGTGGCCGGCCAGTGCTGTTCGAGGTACCGGGCGCCGCCGTAGCCGCTGTAGGTCTCGGCCTCGTAGCCGGTCGCGGCGTACCCCCCGTTGGGGTCCGGTTCGTAATAGGTGCCGTACGGCAGCACGTCGAGGTCCGGCTGGTGGCGTGGGCCTGAGTCCGGGTGTTCAGGCCCGGGGAAGCGGTCCTCGGGTGTCATTCGCCCATCATAGGAAGACCACTCTCCCGGCGTCGTCACCTGGTGGGTATCCAATCCTCCGGAGCGTCAGCCGGGCGGTCCGTCAGGTCCGTTTTGTCCCGACTCGGCATGGGCCGGACCACAGCCCGCTGGGGTGCGGTCCCGGGGGTCACACCTCACCCGGCGGGCGGGGCGGGCTGACCGTGGTGCGTGGGCTCCGTCGTTGCGAGGAGGCGCGGACGATGAGCTCGGTCGGCATCAGGGTGCCGGGCGGCGGACCGGTGCCGGCGGTGCGGAAGCGGGGCGGGAAGAGCCGGGCGATGTCCACGCCGGTGCCGGAGTCCACGCCCTCGATGGCGTCGATCAGGAGGTTCACCACGGTGGTGCCGATCCGCCGGGGCTTGAGCGACAGGGTGGTGATGGGCGGCTCGGTGGTGGCGTAGACGTCGCTCTCGCTGCAGCAGACCAGCAGCAGGTCGTCCGGCACCCGCAGGCCGTAGCGGCGGGCGGCGGCGAGCAGGTCGGTGCCGTTGGGGTCGAACAGGCCGTAGACGGCGTCCGGCCGGTCCGGGCGGGCGAGCAGCCGGTCGGCGGCGACGGCGCCGGCGGCCGGGTCGTGCGCGGGGTAGGTCTCGTAGACCGGTTCCTGGCCGACCTTGGCGCACCAGCCGAGGTAGGCCTCGGTGGAGAGCCGGGTGTAGGTGTCGGTGCTGGTGCCGGTGAGCAGGCCGATCCGGCGGGCGCCGGCCTCGGAGAGGTGGTCGAGGATGCCGAGCACGGCGGCCTCGTGGTCGTTGTCGACCCAGGCGGTGACCGGGCAGTTCCCCGGCTTGCCGTCGCTGACCACCGGGACGCCGGACCGGTACAGCTCGCTGACCAGCGGGTCCTGGTCGGGCGGGTCGATCACCACGGTGCCGTCCAGGGCGATGTTGCCCCAGACGTCGTGCCGGGACGAGGCGGGCAGCACCACCAGTGCGTAGCCGCGGCCCAGGGCGGCACTGGTGGCGGCCCGGGCCATCTCGGCGAAGTAGGCGAACTCGGTGAAGGTGAACGGCTCTTCGCCGTAGGTCGTGACGGTCAGCCCGATCAGGCCGGACCGTCCGGTGCGCAGGGTGCGGGCCGCCGCCGAGGGGCGGTAGCCGAGGCGCTCGGCGACTTCGCGCACCCGGCTTCTGGTCTCGTCGGGCAGGCGGCCCTTCCCGTTCAGTGCGTCGGAGACGGTGGTGATCGACACTCCGGCGGCTGCTGCCACATCCCGGATGCCGGCCCGCTCCAGACGCCGTGAGGTGGTGGGCCGCCGACCGCTCTGGTTGGCTGCTGCTGTCATGGCGGACCGATCGTATGGCTCCTGACAAGGGTCTGTGACCGGCGCATTGGGAGCCTGTGGAGATACGTTTCTCCGTGAGTGAGCCCGTGTGCGCCCCTTCGATCCCCGTACGAAACCAGCTGGTTTACCTCTGACATGTGCCAAAGGAACCCAGCAGAATGGCTGATCCGCGTCTGTAACCCGACCGGGCATCTCACCCCTACGGGTGAGTGCGATCGGTATCGTTCAGGGCACCCGACCGGGGTGGAACCGCACGCGTTCCGACTGCCCGGGCACGGCGGCGACCCCGACCGTGGCGGGCGAACGCAGCGGAAAGACAGAAGGAGACCGACCGTGACCGCAGCACAGGGCCCCCGCCTCAGGCCGAGCCTGGACGGCATTCCCACCTACAAGCCCGGCAAGCCGGCAGGCCCCGACGCCTACAAGCTGTCGTCCAACGAGAACCCGTACGAGCCGCTCCCGGGCGTGCTGGAGGCGGCGGTCGCCGCGGCCGGCAAGCTCAACCGCTACCCGGACATGGCCGTCACCGAGCTGACCGCGGAGCTGGCGAAGCACTTCGACGTGCCGGTCGAGCACATCGCCACCGGCACCGGATCGGTCGGCGTCGCCCAGTCGCTGATCCTCGCCACGGCGGGCCCGGGCGACGAGGTGATGTTCGCCTGGCGCTCCTTCGAGGCCTACCCGATCATCACCCAGGTCGCCGGCGCGACCCCGGTCCCGGTGCCGCTCACCGCCGGCGGTGACCACGACCTGGACGCGATGCTGGCCGCGATCACCGAGCGGACCAGGCTGATCTTCGTCTGCAACCCCAACAACCCCACCGGCAACGTGATCCACCGCGCCGAGCTGGAGCGCTTCCTGGACGCCGTCCCGGCCGAGGTGCTGGTCGTCGTCGACGAGGCGTACATCGAGTTCATCCGCGACCCCGAGGTGCCCAACGGCCTCGACCTCTACCGGGACCGCCCGAACGTCTGCGTGCTGCGCACCTTCTCCAAGGCCTACGGCCTGGCCGGGCTGCGGGTCGGCTTCGCGGTCGCGCACGAGCCGGTCGCGAACGCGCTGCGCAAGACCGCGGTGCCGTTCGGCGTCGTCCAGATCGCCCAGGACGCCGCCGTCGCCTCGCTGCGGGCCGAGGCCGCGCTGATGGTCCGGGTGGACGCGCTGGTCGAGGAGCGGACCCGGGTGGTGGCCGGGCTGCGGGCCCAGGGCTGGGAGATCCCGGACTCGCAGGCCAACTTCGTCTGGCTGGAGCTGGGCGAGCGCTCGCAGGACTTCGCGGCCGCGTGCGCGGCCGCCGGGGTGATCGTCCGGCCGTTCCCGGAGGGCGTGCGGATCTCGATCGGTGAGGTCGAGGGCAACTCGATCTTCCTCGCGGTGGCGGAGGCGTTCCGCAAGGAGCTGTAGCCCCCGCGCGCAGTCAGGTCCCGCGGCGGAGCGGGCGGCCCCGGCCCGAACCGGTCCCGCCCCGCTCCGCCGCGGTGCGTTCCGGGGCGGTTGCCGGGGTCCGGCGGCGGCACCGCGACGGGCCCCGGACGATCAGGAGTGCCTGGGGATTTCTGGGAGACGGCTGGGAGAACGGTCAACGGATCGTCCGGAACCGGCCAAGCCGGTCCCGGTGGCGGTCGGAGCGCGGCAAATGCCCGGTTCGGCCGGTCAGCCTTCTCCCAGTCGGCGCCCAGGACGGTGCAAGAGCGCCCCGGGAAGCTGTCCGCCATGAAGGTGTTCCCGCGACGGCGAGGTGCCGTCCTCGTCAACTCCGCGCTCGGTGTGGCCCTGCTCGGTGCCGCCGCCCTGGCGTACACCGTGCTGGACGACGGCTCCGGCACCACGGCCGCCAAGGCCCCCGTCCGGACGGCGACCGTGACCAAGGGCACGGTCCTGGCCACGGTGTCCGGAACCGGCACCCTGGCCTCGCCCACCGACGCCGCCCAGGACTTCACCACCGGCGGGCGGCTCACCGCCGTCAAGGTCGCGGTCGGAGACCAGGTGACCAAGGGGCAGGTGCTCGCCACCGTCGACACCACGGCCGCCCAGCAGCAGGTGGACGCCGCGCAGGCGGCGCTCAACACCGCCTCGGCCAATCTGACCAAGGCCAGGGCGGGCGTCACCACGACGACCGTCCAGCAGCTGCCGGCCAAGGCCAACGGCTCGTCGGGCTCCTCGGGTTCGTCCGGCGGCGGTACGTCCGGCGGGAACGGCACCGGCGGCTCGGGCAGTACTGGTGGCACGGCAGGCCGGGGGGCGGGCGGGAGCAGCGCGTCCGCCCCCTCGGCCGACCCGTCCGGGCAGACCGCCCCGTCCGCGCAGGCCACCGTCCCGGCGGCGCCGCCCGCCGTCCCCGAGCCGCAGACCACCACCATCTCCACCACCAAGGTGGACGAGGCGGCGGTCGCCCAGGCCGAGCAGCAGCTCGCCACCGCTCAGACCAACCTCGCCAACGCCCGGACGGCGCTGGCGGGTACCACGCTCACCGCCTCGGTGGACGGCACGGTCGCCTCGGTGGCGGCCAAGGCCGGTGACACGGTCGGCGCGACCGGCGGCGGCTCCGCCGCCACCGGCGCCAAGTCGACCGGGAGCTCCGCCACCGCCCCCAGCGGCTTCATCGTGCTGACCAACCCGACCGGCATGCAGGTCACCGCGAACTTCTCCGAGCTGGACTCGCTCAAGCTCAAGAAGGGCGAGGCGGCCACCGTCACCCTGAACGCGCAGTCCGACAGCAGGTTCAACGCGTCGGTGCTGTCGGTCAGCCCGCTGCCGGTGAGCGGCTCCGGCGGCGGTTCGGCCGCCGTGCAGTACTCGGCGACGCTCCAGATCTCCGGTGACACCAGCAAGCTGCGGACCGGCCTCAGCGCGACCGTCTCGGTGGTCACCGGCGAGGCGGACAACGCGCTCTCGCTGCCCACCTCGGCCCTGTCCGGCACCGGTTCGAGCCGCACCGCGACCTTGGTCCACCAGGACGGCAGCACCGACCGGGTGACCGTCGAGGTCGGGGTCGAGGGCGACACCACGGTGCAGGTGCTGACCGGGCTGAACGAGGGCGACAAGGTCGAACTGGCCTCCACCAGCGGGTCCAACGGCTTCCCCAACGGCTCCTTCCCGGGCGCGAACGGCGGACAGGGCGGCCAGGGCGGCCGGAACAGCGGCGGCGGCGCGGGTGCGGGTGTGGCCGGGATCGGCGGCGGCGGAGCCGCGGGCGGCGCGGGCGCCGCCCGGGGCGGTGGCCGCTGATGGCCCGCCGCGCCCTCCCCGCCCTCCCCGCCCTTCTCACCCGCCGCGCTCTCCCGGCCCGGCCGGGCACCGGCCCGGTGCGGCCGGCCCACCCGGCCACGCCGCCCCCGGTGATCCGGATCCGCCGCCTCACCAAGTCCTACGGCCACGGCGACGCCACCGTGCACGCGCTGCGCGGCCCGGACGACCCCGCCACCGGAGCCCCGCTGGGCGTGGACCTGGACATCGAGCAGGGCGACTACGTCGCCGTGATGGGCAGCTCCGGCTCCGGGAAGTCCACGCTGATGAACATCCTCGGCTGCCTCGACGTCCCGACCGGCGGCCGCTACCTGCTGGACGGCACCGACGTCGGCCACCTGGACGAGCAGCAGCTCGCCCTGGTGCGCAACCGCAAGATCGGCTTCGTCTTCCAGTCCTTCAACCTCGTCCCGCGCACCACCGCGCTCGCCCAGGTCGCGCTGCCGCTCGCCTACGCGGGCGTGCGGGCCGCCGAACGCCGCCGGCGGGCGCTCGCCGCGCTCTCCCTGGTCGGCCTGGCCGAACGGTCCGGGCACCGGCCCAACGAGCTCTCCGGCGGCCAGCAGCAGCGCGTCGCGGTGGCCCGGGCGCTGGTCACCGTCCCCGCGATGCTGCTCGCCGACGAGCCCACCGGCAATCTGGACAGCCGCTCCACCGAGGAGGTGCTCGGGCTGATCGACGGCCTCAACGCCACCGGCCGCACGGTCGTGCTGATCACCCACGAGGACGAGGTCGCCCGGCACGCCAAGCGGGTGCTGCGGCTGGTGGACGGCACGATCGTCTCGGACGTCCGGCAGGCCCCGGTGGACGGGCCCCCGCCCGCCCTGCGCCCGGCGGGGGTGCCCGCGTGATCCTCTGGCAGACCCTCCGCTTCGCGGCCGGCGGCCTGGCCGCCAACAAGGTCCGCTCCGCCCTCACCATGCTGGGGGTGCTGATCGGCGTCGCCTCGGTGATCCTGCTGCTGGCGGTCGGCAACGGCTCCTCGGTCGCGGTCAAGGAGTCGATCACCTCGCTCGGCACCAACGCGCTCACCGTCACGTCCGGTTCCTCCTTCGGCGGCGCGCGCTCCGCGAGCGGCACCAAGAAGCTGACCGTCGCCGACGCCAAGGCGCTGGCCACCGAGGCGGACCCGCACGCCGTCCGCTCGGTGGCGCCGGTGGTGACCGCCAGCGGCACCGCGCTGAACGGGGACGTCCCGTACAGCCCCGGCTCGATCGTCGGCACCTACCCGGCCTACTTCGAGACCGCCAACCAGAAGGTCGAGCACGGCGAGTACTTCACCCAGGACGACGTGCTGGCCTCCCGCAAGGTGGCGGTGCTCGGGGCGACCACCGCGAAGCAGCTCTTCGCCACCGCGGACCCGGTGGGGAAGCCGATCGTCGTCGGCGGCACCCCGTTCACCGTGGTCGGTGTGCTCAAGGCCAAGGGCGGCAGCGGCTTCACCGACCCGGACGATGTGCTGATCGCACCGCTGCCGACCGTGCAGAACGCCTTCACCGGCTTCGGCTCGGTGAACCAGATCATGGTGCAGGCGGCCTCGGCGGACACCACCGCGCAGGCCCAGTCCGAGATCACCCGGATCCTGCTCGGCACCCACGCGATCGCCGACCCGGCCAGGGCGGACTTCCGGATCAGCAGCCAGACCTCGCTGCTCAGCGCCCGGGAGTCGACCACGAAGACCTTCACCGTGCTGCTCGGCGCGGTGGCCGCGATCTCGCTGCTGGTCGGCGGGATCGGCATCACCAACATCATGCTGGTCACCGTCACCGAGCGGACCAGGGAGATCGGCATCCGCAAGGCCCTCGGCGCCCCCCGCGGCGTCATCCTCGGGCAGTTCCTCACCGAGGCCACCCTGCTGTCGGTGGTGGGCGCCGGACTCGGCGTGCTGGCCGGGATCGCCGGCTCGCACTTCCGGATCGTCGGCATCGAGCCGGTGGTGATCCCCGAATCGGTGCTCGGCGCGTTCGGGACCGCCGTCGCCATCGGCCTGTTCTTCGGCAGCTACCCCGCCAACCGGGCCGCCTCGCTGCGCCCGATCGACGCCCTCCGGCACGAGTGACCAAGGACCGCAGACCATGAGCAACGAGACCGAGCCGTCCACCCCCGCCGAGCAGGTCGTCCTGCTCTCCACCGCGCCGGACGGCAGGGACGTCACCGCCGAGCTGGCCGCGCCGCCGCGGCGCCGGCTGCCCTGGGTGCCGCTGGTGCTGTCCGCCGCGGTGATCGCCACGGCGGCCTTCGCCGGCGGTGTCCAGTACCAGCGCGACCAGGCCCCCGAGCGGCCGTCCGGGGCCTCCGGCCGGACGGCCGCCGCCGGCGGCGCGCAGCAGCCGCGGCCGGGCGCGACCGGCGCCGGCCAGGGCAACCGCCGCAACGGCCAGGGGGCCCAGGGCGGGGGTCAGGGCGCCAGCGGCGGCCAGGGCGGCCAGGGCGGCTTCACCCGGGGCACGGTCAAGGCCGTGGACGGCACCACCGTCTACCTGACCGACGCCAACGGCAACACCGTCAAGGTGACCACCGGGGACTCCACCAAGGTGCAGCTCAACAAGGAGGGCAAGGTCGGCGACCTCCAGCCCGGCCAGAGCGTCACCGTGGTCGGCACCCCGAGCGACGGCGGCTACGCCGCGACCCAGCTGGTCGAGGGCGGCGCCGGATTCGGGGCCGCCGGCGGCTTCGGCGGCGGCCCCGGCGGAGGCGCCACCCGGAACCCGTCCGGCGGCTGACCGGCCGCCGTACGCCCGCGCGGCCCGGCCCGACCTCCTCCGGGGGCCGGGCCGCGCATCCCCCCGCCGACCTGCGCCGGAGTACCGTCGGGGCGGTACGCACACCACCGAGGGCCGACCTGGGGGTCCGTCCGTACAAAACCGCCCGATAAGGTGTTAATCCAACATTCATCGATGGCCCTTAGCCTCCCCGAGCTAGCCTCAAGCTGAACGCCATCGTCCGACCGGGAGGCGGAACCCCCGTGCAAGGCACTGTGTCGACAGGAACTTCGGCGGTGAACAACGGCGGCCAGGGGGAGGCCTACCTGCTCGTCGTCGACGACGAACCGAACATCCGCGAGCTGCTGTCCGCCTCGCTCCGCTTCTCCGGCTTCCGGGTGGCCTCCGCCGCCAGCGGCGCCGAGGCGCTGGAACTGATCGCCGTCGACCGCCCCGACCTGGTCGTCCTGGACGTGATGCTCCCCGACCTCGACGGCTTCACCGTCGTCGAGCGGCTCCGGGAGCAGACCAGCCGCGGCCTCATCGCCGGCCCCGGCCACGGCCACCCCGGCGACCACCTGCCGGTGCTCTTCCTCACCGCCAAGGACGGCGTCGGGGACAAGGTCCAGGGCCTCGCCGCGGGCGCCGACGACTACGTCACCAAGCCGTTCAGCCTGGAGGAGCTGATCGCCCGGATCCGCGCCATCCTGCGCCGCTCCGGCGGACCGGCCGAGGACGGCCGGCTGATGGTCGCCGACCTCGTGCTCGACCCGGTGGCCCACGAGGTCACCCGCGGCGGACTCGTGGTCGCGCTCTCCCCGACCGAGTTCAAACTGCTGCACTACCTGATGGCCAACGTCGGCCGGGTGGTCTCCAAGGCGCAGATCCTCGACCACGTCTGGGCCTACGACTTCGGCGGCGACCTCTCGATCGTCGAGTCCTACATCTCCTACCTGCGCCGCAAGCTCGACTCCGGACCCAGCCACGGGCCCAAGCTGATCCACACCGTGCGCGGCATCGGCTACGCCCTGCGCCGCCCCCCGCAGAGCTGACCCCGGACCCCGCCGCCCCGATGTCCCTCCCGCACCCCCGCCGCGCGTCCGCGCGCCCTTCCGCCCGGCCGCCCGGCCGCCGCCTCGGCGGCCCGCTCGGCCGGCTGTCGCTGCGCGCCCGGCTGCTGGTGCTGGTGCTCGCCCTGGTCACCACCGGCCTGGTGGTCAGCGACACGGTGGTGCTCGGCACCGTCCGCCACCAGCTGGTGCAGCGGCTCGACGAGCAGCTGGAACGCTTCGGCGAACCGCTGGCCCGCCGCGCGCCGACCCGCAACAGCTGGGCGGAGCCCAGGCAGCAGCCCTCGGTCACCGGCAAGCGGGCCGGCCAGTACCTGGCCGCGCTGCCCAGCCAGTACCTGGTCCAGTACCTGTCCGCCGACGGCAGGGTGCAGTTCGTGGTGCGCCAGCCGATGTCGGAGAACGACCCGGCGCCGCAGCTGGACGGCTTCGACCCGGCCGCGGTCGGCGCCGACACCCCCGTCGACCTGCCCGACCAGCGCGGCCGGGGCAGCTGGCGGGCGATCGTCCTGCCGGTGCAGCGGCAGAGTGCCCCGGTCAGCGTCTTCGCCGCGCCCGCGCCCAGCGCCGCCTATGTGATGGTCGCCGTCTCCCGCGAGGACATCGACGCCACCGTCAACCGGCTGCGCACCGCCTTCCTGGCGATCGGGGGCGTCGTCCTGCTGGTGATCGCGGCGCTCGGCTTCTTCGCCGTCCGCACCGGGCTGCGGCCGCTGCGCCGGATCGAGGAGGGCGCCCAGCTGATCGCCGCCGGTGAGCTCTCGCACCGGATGCCGGCCCTCCCGGCGAACACCGAGGTCGGCCGGCTCTCCGTCGCCCTCAACGGCATGCTGGCGCAGATCGAGGCCGCCTTCGCCGCCCGGGCGGAGTCCGAGGGCCGGATGCGGCGGTTCGTCGCGGACGCCTCGCACGAGCTGCGCACCCCGCTGGCCGGCATCCGCGGCTTCGCCGAGCTGTACCGGATGGGCGCCCTGCCCGCCGAGGCCGACGTCCGGCGCACCATGGGCCGGATCGAGAACGAGGCGATCCGGATGGGCACCCTGGTCGAGGACCTGCTGGTGCTCGCCCGGCTGGACGAGGAGCGCCCGCTCGACCTCGCGCCGATGGACCTGCGCACCCTCGCCGCGGACGCCCTGCACGACCTCACCGCCCTCGACCCGAGCCGCCCGGTCGCCCTCACCGGCCCGGCCGGCAGCGGCCCGCCCGGTCCGGCGCCCGTGCTCGGCGACGAGGCCCGGCTCCGCCAGGTGGTCACCAACCTGGTCGGCAACGCCGTCAAGCACACCCCGCCCGGCACCCCGGTCCGGATCGGGGTCGGCCACGAGGGCGGCCTCTGCCTGCTGGAGGTCGCCGACTCCGGCCCCGGCCTCACCGCCGACCAGGCCGCCCTGGTGTTCCACCGCTTCTACCGCGTCGACGCCTCCCGCAGCCGCCACGACCAGCGCGGCGGCGCCGGCCTCGGCCTCGCCATCGCCACCGCCCTCACCCACGCCCACGGCGGCGCCCTCACCCTCCACACCACCCCCGGCACCGGCGCCACCTTCCGCCTGGAACTCCCCCACCAGCGCTGAAACCCCGATCGGGTGGATCCCGTCCTCTCCGGGCCGGACCCCGAGCGCGGGGCCTACGCCCGGTCGGAGCGGACGCCGTACGGCGAGGACGCCGTGGTCCCCGAGGGCCCCGCCAAGGGGTTCGCGATCGGGCCCGGCATCACCGGGGAGCGGCGGGGCTGACCTCCTCCCGGAGGAGGTCCCGGGCAAGCAGGCCGGCCTGGAAGCGGGAGGAGGCGCCGAGGGCGGCCATCAGGTCGGCGACCCGGCGGCGGTAGGTGCGCAGGGAGACGCCGAGAAGGCGGGCGCCGGTCTCGTCGGTGTGGCCGGCGGCGAGGGAGCGCAGGGTGTCGCGGGCCTGCTCGGTCAGCGGGGGCGGCGGGGCGGCGCAGTCGGCGAGGTCGGTGGCGGTCTCCCAGGTGGCGCGGAACAGCGAGCGCACGCCGTCGACGACCTCCGGGGCCTGCACCACGGTGTACGTGTGCACGCCCCGTACCGGTGCGCCGGCCAGGATCGCGGTGCGCCGGTCGATGACGATCGCCTCCCGGGCTATCGGCCCGTCGGAGATCCGGATCTCGATGCCGGAGGCGGCGATCCGCCGCAGCCGCCGGAGCGACTCGGGGTCGGCGAGGGCCCGGCGGCTGTACAGCTTGCGCATGGTGAGGCCGGGGACGACGTGCGGCCGCTTCCCCTCGCGGAAGGCCGCGTTGACGCCCGCCGAGAAGGTCATCAGATCGGTGGCGGCGACCAGGAACTCCTCGTGGGAGGCGACGAAGAGGTGTCCGGCCCGCTGGACGAGCTCCTGCTCGCCGTGCAGGGTGATGATCCGATCGGTGCTCATGGCAGCAAACTGCCAGATCGGTCGGGGCCGCCGCGAGCCGGGCCGAGGCTTGGGGTCATGACGACGACTCCCGCACTTCCCGCGAACGCCGCCGGCACCTTCCTCCTCGGCGGCGACCTGCCGGTGTCCCGGATGGGCTTCGGCGCGATGAAGCTGCCCTCCCGCGACTGGCACGGGCCCGCCTGCGACCCCGAGCAGAGTGTCCGGGTGCTGCGCCGGGCCGTCGAGCTGGGCGTCGACCACATCGACACCGCCTGGTTCTACTTCTTCCGGGACGTCTCCGCCCACGGCCTGATCCGGCGGGCCCTGCACCCCTACCGGGACGACCTGGTGATCGCCACCAAGGTCGGCCCGGGCCGCGACCCGGAGGGCCGGTGGCTGGAGCCGGCCGACCGGGAGGCCCTGCGTGCCGCCGTCCACCGCGATCTGCGCGAGCTGGGGGTGGACCGGCTGGACGTGGTGCACCTGCGCCGGATGCCCAGTCAGTCCTCGATCGCCGAGCCCTTCGCCGCACTGGCGGAGCTGCGCGAGGAGGGCCTGATCCGGCACCTGGGCGTCAGCAATGTGAACGAGGCCCAGCTCGCCGAGGCCGAGGCGATCGCCCCGGTCGTGACGGTGCAGAACAAGTTCAGCGTGCTGGACCGCACGGCGGAGCAGGACCGGCTGCTGGCGGACTGCACGGCGCGGGGCATCGCCTTCGTCCCGTTCTACCCGCTCGGCGGCACCGGGGTGCCCGACCACCCGGCCCTGCGCGGGGTCGCCGAGCGGCACGGCGCCACCCGGGCCCAGGTGATGGTGGCCTGGCTGCTGGCGCTCTCGCCGTCGGTGCTCGCGATCCCGGGCACCTCCTCTCCGGCGCACCTGGAGGAGAACATCGCCGCCGCCGCGCTGCGGCTGGACGCGGCGGACCTCGCGGAGCTGGAGCTGCTGACGGTGTCCGAGCCCGCCTGACGCTGTCAGAGCCCGCCTGACGGTGTCCGGCGGGCGACGGCAGCGCCTGACAAGTACGACTGTCCGATGAGTTCTGCTCCTGGTTTCCCCGCCGGTCCGCCGGGAAGGGCCCCGCCCGTACCCGAAGGTTCCACAACTCCCAGGAGCGGTCAGGATGGCAGCGTCAGCAGCGGGTCCCGGGGGGTCCTTCCGGCGGGACCTCTCGGAGTGGCGGATCGTGCTCGTCGCCTGGCGGCTGGTGGTGCTGCAGGCCGCCCACCCGGTGGTCGCGGCCGGGATGGCCGAGCACTCCACCTACCGCGGCCACCCGTGGCGCCGGATCGAGCACACCATGGCCAGCGGGCGCCGGCTGTTCCAGGCCGACGAGGAGCAGCTCTGGCGCGAGGTCCAGCGGCTCGACCGGGCGCACCGGCGGATCCGCGGCACCGCCGAGGACGGGCGCGGCTACGACGCCCACGACCCGGCCACCCGGGCCTGGGTGCTGCTCACCCTGTTCGAGAGCGTCGTCGCGATGCGGGAGCTGAGCGGCGAGCCGTACCCGGCGGAGGAACTGGAGTCCTCGTACCGGGAGTTCGCCGGGATCGCGGCGGTGTTCGGGCTGTCCTCGGGGGAACTGCCCGCCACCGCCGCCGAGTTGCGCGGCCGGCTGCGCCGGACGGTCCTCGACGAGCTGGAGTTCACCGACACCGCCCGCACTCTGCTGTACGACGTGCTGCGCGAGGCGCCCTGTCCGCGCCGACTGCGCCTGCTCGGCCCGGTCGGCTGGCGGGTGCTGAGCGCGGTGGTCGCCCGGCTGGTCGCGGAACTGACCGTCGCGGACCTCCCGGCGGTCTTCCGCGAGCGCTTCGGCCTGGTGCCCACCCGCCGCGGGCGGCTGCTCTCGCTGCTGCTGCACCGCGGCGGCCGGGCGGTGGCCACCAGGCTGCCGGACCGCTACCGCTACCGCGTCCCCGGGGCGGACTCCTCGTCCCGGCCCCGGCGGCCGCCCCGGCAGGACACCCGGCCGCCGCGGCTGGACCGGTTCTTCCGGGAGGTGCTCGACCAGACCGGGGACGGCCACCTCACCGCCCACGACTTCCGGGCGATGGCGCACAACGTGTGCTGGCAGCTGGAGCTCTCCGAGGAGGGGGAGGGCCGGGTGTACGACGCCTTCGAGCGCTGGTGGGAGGAGCTGCGGGCGGGCATGGACGCCGACGACGACGGCCGGGTCAGCCGGGCCGAGTACATCGCCGCCACGCTGGCCGGCTGTGACCGCGACCCGGCGTACCTGGAGCGCGGACTGCTGCCCGCGCTCCGGGCGGTGTTCGCGGCCGCCGACACCGACGGGGACGGCCTGCTGGACTTCGCCGAGTACCGGGTGCTGTTCGGTGGCCGCCGGGTTCATCCGGCCGAACTCTCGCACGGCTTCCGGCAGTTGGACACCGACGGGGACGGTGTGATCACCTCGGCGGAGTTCCTGCGCGGCTTCGTGGACTACTTCACCGCCCGCGCCCCCTCCGCCCCGGGCACCCAACTGCTCGGCCGGGCCTGACCGGAGGGGCCGCCGGGGGACCCTACCCGGCGCGGCGGAGGGCGGCCTCGGTGTCCTCGACCAGGGCGCGGGCGGCGGCGACGGTGGCGGTGAGGGCCGCCGGGTCGCCGCCGGGGGCGGCGAGCAGGGCGCGGGCGCGCGGGCCGAAGCCGGGCGGGGCGGTCGGCAGGGTCTCGGCCACCGCCAGGGCGCCCTTCTCGTTGAGGCACCAGCGGCGGTCGGCCGCGTACAGCGCCTGTACCAGGACGCCCACGGCGCGGGCGAGGCAGAGCACCACGTACAGGGTGTCGCCGCGGGCCGCGCCCTTGGCGGCGCCGTCGAGCAGGAAGCCGGCCTCCCAGGTGCTGCCGGTCAGCGCGGCCCGCAGCGGCTCCGGGTAGTCCGCGTACGCGGCCCGGCGCTCCGTCAGCGCCCCGGACGGGTCGGCCAGGACCACGCCGAGCGCGAGCTCCCCGACGTAGCAGGGCGACCAGAAGCCGAGCGGGTGGCCGGCCTGGACGCCCACCTCGTAGCGCCCGGCGAGGCAGTCGGCGCGGACCCGGTCGACCCGGTCGAGGTCGCGCAGGATCCAGTCGACCCGGCCGAGCCCCTCGACGGTCAGCCAGGCGCCGCCGTCGACCCAGGGGCCCCAGCCGCCCGGTCCGGCCACCTCGGCCCCGGGGCCGGCGAGCTCGCGCAGGGCGTCGAGGTCGAGGTGGCCGGACCGGTAGTAGAGGCCGAGGTCCCAGTCGGAGCCGGGGGTGTGCTCGCCCCGGGCCCGGCTGCCCCCGAGTACGACACCGACCACACCCGGCACCCCGGCCAGCCGGCCGGCCATCGCTTCGACGATCGCTTGCACGGTGAACATGCCTTTCTGTCAGGGCAGTAGGTGTCAATGCTACGTACCGTCCACATTTCCCGCCCCACCTTCCCGGCTGCCCGTTGTGGCCCGGCGACCCGCTTCGCAGACTGTGCGCACGGCATCACCGCCGGTCGCACCCCACCCCGCCCGCTCTTTCCGCGTAAGGGTGGTGGATACTGAGCTTGTGAACGTGTTCACGTTCACAAGCGGACAAGCATGCGCACCTGGGCAGCGGGCCCCGGCTATAGATGAGGTTTGTCCGAAATGTGACCTCGAACGAGGTCGGTTGGAGAGAGGGCGACGTGGACCTGGCAATCGCTCACGAAACCATCGCGCGATGGCAATTCGGCATCACCACCGTCTACCACTTCCTCTTCGTACCGCTCACCATCAGCCTCGCCGCGATCGTGGCGGGGCTGGAGACCGCATGGGTGCGGACGGACAAGGAGAAGTACTTCCACGCCACGAAGTTCTGGGGGAAGCTCTTCCTGATCAACATCGCGATGGGCGTGGTCACCGGCATCGTGCAGGAGTTCCAGTTCGGCATGAACTGGTCCGACTACTCCCGCTTCGTCGGCGACGTCTTCGGCGCCCCGCTCGCGATGGAGGCGCTGATCGCCTTCTTCTTCGAGTCGACCTTCATCGGCCTGTGGATCTTCGGCTGGGACAAGCTGCCGCGGAAGCTGCACTGCGCCTGCATGTGGATGGTCGCGCTCGGCACCGTGCTCTCCGCCTACTTCATCCTGGCGGCCAACTCCTGGATGCAGCACCCGGTCGGCTACGCGATCGACCCGGTCACCGGCAAGGCCCAGCTGACCGACATCGCCAAGGTGCTGTTCCAGGACACCACCGTCACCGTCGTCCTGCACACCCTGACCGCGGCCTTCCTCACCGGCGCGGCGTTCATGGTCGGCATCGCCTCGTTCCACCTCTGGAAGGCCAAGCGCAAGCCGGGGAGCGCCGCCGCCGCCCCGGAGAAGGTCGCCGTGATGCGGACCTCGCTGCGGCTCGGCCTGGTGCTCGCGGTGATCTTCGGCGCGGGCACCGCGCTCAGCGGTGACTCGCTCGCCAAGGTCATGTTCCGCCAGCAGCCGATGAAGATGGCCGCCGCCGAGGCGCTCTGGGACACCAAGGCGCCGGCGCCGTTCTCGGTCTTCGCGGTCGGCGACGTCAGCAAGGGCCACAACTCGGTGGAGCTGGAGATCCCCGGGATACTGTCCTTCCTCGCCAACAGCGACTTCAGCTCCTCCGTCCCCGGCATCAACGACACCGCCGAGGCCGAGGCCGCCAAGTACGGCGGCGACCCCAAGGACTACATCCCGAGCATCTTCGTCACCTACTGGGGCTTCCGCCTCATGATCGGCTTCGGGATGACCTCCTTCGTGGCCGGGGTGATCGGACTCTGGACCACCAGGAAGAAGCGTTTCCTCCACCCGGAGTTCCGCACCGGGGACACCGAGGTGCCGAGGCTGATGCTCACCCCGAAGCGGGAGCTGGGCCCCTTCCTCACCAAGTGGAGCTGGCGGATCGGCATCCTCACCATGGGCTTCCCGCTGATCGCCAACAGCTTCGGCTGGATCTTCACCGAGATGGGCCGGCAGCCCTGGGCGGTCTTCGGACTGATGACCACCGCCAGCGCCGTCTCGCCCAACGTGGGCGTCGGCACCCAGATCGGCGCCCTGGCCACCTTCACCTCGCTGTACGCGGTCCTCGCCGTCGTCGAGGTCAAGCTGCTGGTCAAGTACGCCAAGGCCGGACCGGTCACCGACGAGCGGCCGCCCACCGAGGACCCGACCCTGCGCGGTCCCGCTTCCGGCGACGATGCCGACAAGCCGCTCGCCTTCGCCTACTGAGGCCACCCAGGATCGATAGGACCGACACACCATGGAACTTCACGACGTCTGGTTCGTCCTGATCGCCGTCCTCTGGATCGGCTACTTCTTCCTGGAGGGCTTCGACTTCGGCATCGGCATCCTCACCAAGCCGCTCGCCCGGAACACCGCCGAGCGCCGGGTGCTGATCAACACCATCGGCCCGGTCTGGGACGGCAACGAGGTCTGGCTGCTGACCGCCGGCGGCGCCACCTTCGCGGCCTTCCCGGACTGGTACGCGACCCTCTTCAGCGGCTTCTACATCCCGCTGCTGCTGATCCTGGTCTGCCTGATCGTGCGCGGCGTCGCCTTCGAGTACCGGGCCAAGCGGCCCGAACCGCGCTGGCAGCGGAACTGGGAGGAGGCGATCTTCTGGACCTCGCTGATCCCGGCCTTCCTCTGGGGCGTCGCCTTCGCCAACATCGTCCGCGGCGTCGACATCGACGCCGAGAAGAACTACGTCGGCGGCTTCTGGGACCTGCTCAACCCGTACGCGCTGCTCGGCGGCCTGGTGACGCTCAGCCTGTTCACCTTCCACGGCGCGGTGTTCGCCGCGCTCAAGACGGTCGGCGACATCCGCGACCGGGCCCGGGCCGCGGCCCTGAAGGCCGGTCTGGCGGCCGCCGCGCTGGCGGCGGTCTTCCTGATCTGGACCCAGGCCGACAACGGCAACGGCTGGAGCCTGGCCGCCCTGGTGATCGCGGTGCTCGCCCTGGTCGGCGCGCTCCTCGCCAACCGGGCCGGCCGCGAGGGCTGGGCCTTCGTCCTCTCCGGGGCGACGATCGTGGCCGCCGTCGCGATGCTCTTCCTCGCGCTCTTCCCCGACGTCATGCCGTCCACCCTGAACCCGGAGTGGAGCCTGACCGTGACCAACGCGGCCTCCTCGCCGTACACGCTCAAGCTGATGACGATCGTGGCCGCCGTGTTCACCCCGCTGGTGCTGCTCTACCAGAGCTGGACGTACTGGGTGTTCCGCAAGCGGATCGGCATCCAGCACATCCCCGGGCACGACCCGGCCGCCGCGCTCGACCAGGGCTGAGGCCATGAAGCCGGTCGACCCCCGACTCCTCCGCCACGCCCGCACCACCCGGGTCTTCCTCGCCGGATCCGTCCTGCTGGGGACGGCGAACGCGGCCCTGGTGGTGGCCCAGGCGGGCCTGATCGCCGAACTCGTGGTCCGCGGCTTCCAGCAGCGGGCCGGGCTCGGTGAACTCGGCACGCCGCTGGCGCTGCTGGTGCTCACCGCGGTCGGGCGCGGGCTGGTCGGCTGGCTCACCGAACTGGTCGCGCACCGGTCCGTCGCCCGGGTGAAGTCCACCCTGCGGCGCCGGCTGCTCGACCACGCCACCGCGCTCGGCCCGGCCTACCTGGCGGGCCGGCGCACCGGCGAGCTCACCACCCTGGCCACCCGGGGCGTCGACGCGCTCGACGACTACTTCGCCCGCTACCTGCCGCAGCTGGCGCTCGCCGTGACCGTCCCGGTCACGGTGCTGCTGCGGATCGTCGGCGCCGACGTCACCTCGGCCGCGATCATCGCCGGCACCCTGCCGCTGATCCCGCTGTTCATGGTGCTGATCGGGATGGCCACCCAGGCCAGGATGGACCGTCAGTGGGAGGGGCTCTCCCGGCTCTCGCACCACTTCCTGGACGTGGTCGCCGGACTGCCCACGCTCAAGGTGTTCAACCGGGCCCGCGCCCAGGCCGCCACCATCGCCCGGATCACCGCCGACTACCGCCGGGCCACCCTGCGCACCCTGCGGATCGCCTTCGTCTCCTCCTTCGCGCTGGAACTGCTCTCCACCCTCTCGGTCGCGCTGGTCGCCGTCACCATCGGCTTCCGGCTGGTCGACGGCACCCTCGACCTGGAGACCGGGCTGCTGATCCTGGTCCTCGCCCCCGAGGTCTACTTCCCGATCCGCCAGGTCGGCGCGCTCTACCACTCCAGCGTCGAGGGCCTCACCGCCGCCGACCGGATCTTCGAGGTGCTGGAGACGCCGCTGCCGCCGCGCGGCACCGTCCCCGCGCCCGACCTGACCGGGGCCGTGATCGCCGCCGAGGGCCTCGTGGTGGCCTTCCCCGGCCGGAGCACGCCCGCCCTGGACGGCGCCTCGGTGGTGCTGCACCCGGGCGGGACGGTGGCGCTCACCGGCCCGTCCGGCGCCGGCAAGTCCACCCTGCTCGGCGTCCTGCTGGGCCTCACCGCGCCCACCGCCGGGACGGTCCGGATCACCGCCGCCGACGGGCGGACCCACGACCTGGCCGAACTGGAGCCGGACAGCTGGCGGCGGCAGATCGCCTGGGTGCCGCAGCACCCGCACCTGTTCGCCGGGACCGTCGCCGACAACCTGACCCTGCACCGGCCCGGGGCCACCGAGGAGCAGCAGCGCGCGGCCCTGCGCTCCGCACACGCCCTCGACTTCGTCGACCGGCTGCCGCAGGGCCTCCGCACCCGCCTCGGCGAGGACGGCGCCGGGCTCTCCGCCGGGCAGCGCCAGCGGCTCGCGCTCGCCCGGGTGCTGCTCGCCGACGACCGCCCGCTGGTCCTGCTCGACGAGCCCACCGCCAACCTGGACGGCGCCTCCGAGGCGGCCGTCGTCGACGCCGTCCGGGCGCTGGCCGCCGACCCGGCGCGCACCGTGCTGATGGTCGCGCACCGGCCCGCGCTGCTGGCCGCCGCGGACCGGCAGGTCCGGCTGGCCGGCCCGGCCGCTCCCGCCGTCCCTCCGGCGGCCGTCCCGGTGCTCGCGCACCGGGGGCGTCCGACACCGCCGGCGCCGGACGAGGACGGGCCGACCCCCGCCGCGGGCGCCGTCCGCCCCCGGCTGGCGCTCTCGGTGCTGCTCGGCGCGCTCGCACTCGGCTGCGCCGTGGCGCTGATGGCCACCTCCGGCTGGCTGATCTCCCGGGCCTCCGAGATGCCGCCCGTCCTCCATCTGATGATGGCCGTCACCGCGGTGCGCGCCTTCGGCATCGGGCGCAGCGTCTTCCGCTACGCCGAGCGGCTGGTCTCGCACGACGCGGTGCTGCGCACCCTCGGCACCCTGCGCGCCGCCGTCTACCGCCGGCTCGCCGTGCTGGCCCCGGCGGGGCTGCCCGCGTTCCGGCGGGGCGACCTGCTCTCCCGGCTGGTCGCCGACGTCGACGCCGTCCAGGACCACTACCTGCGCTGGCGGCTCCCGGCCGCGGTGGCGGTGCTGGTCTCCACGGCCGCCGCGCTCGCCATGGGCGCCTTCCTGCCCGCCGCCGGGCTGGTGCTCGGGCTCGGCCTGCTGCTGGCCGGACTGGTGGTGCCGGTGCTGACGGCCCGTTGGTCGGCCGGCGCCGAGCGGCGGCAGGCCCCGGCGCGCGGGCGGCTCGCCACCGCCGTCCTGGACACCTTCAGCGGCACCGCCGAGCTCACCGTGGCCGGCGCGCTGCCGGGCCGGCTGGCCGCCGTCCGCGCCGCCGACGCCACCCTGACCGGGCTGGCCGCCCGCTCGGCCGCCACCGCGGCGCTCGGCACCGGGCTGATCACCCTGCTCACCGGCCTCACGGTGGCCGCCGCCGCGGCCGTCGGGCTGCGCGGCGTGGCGTCCGGGGCGCTCGCCCCGGTCTGTCTGGCCGTGGTCGTGCTGACCCCGCTGGCGGCCTTCGAGGCGGTCACCGGGATGCCGGCCGCCGTCCAGGCCCGCCGGCGCAGCCAGGCCGCCTCGGCGCGGCTCGCCGAGGTACTGGACGCGCCGGACGCCGTCGCCGAACCGGCCTCGGCGCGGGCCCTGCCCCCGCAGCCGCTGCCGATCGCCGTCCGCGGTCTGACCGCCCGCCACCCCGGGCAGACCGGGGACGCGCTGACCGGCGTCGACCTCGATCTCGGGCCCGGCCGGCGGATCGCCGTGGTCGGCCCGTCCGGCTCCGGCAAGACCACGCTCGCGCAGACGCTGCTCCGCTTCCTGGACCAGCGCGCGGGCAGCGTCGTCCTCGCCGCCGGCCGTCCACAGGCTGTGGACAGTCGCGCGCTCGCCGGGGACGACGTCCGCCGGGTGATCGGCCTCTGCGCCCAGGACGCCCATGTCTTCGACAGCTCGCTCCGGGAGAACCTGCGTCTCGCCCGGCCCGACGCCGAGGAGGACGAGCTGCGGGCCGCGCTCGCCGCCGCCCGGCTGCTGGACTTCACCGACTCGCTGCCGGAGGGCCTGGACACCATGGTCGGCGAGCACGGCGCCCGGCTCTCCGGCGGCCAGCGGCAGCGGCTCGCACTGGCCCGGGCACTGCTCGCCGACTTCCCGGTGCTGATCCTCGACGAGCCCGCCGAACACCTCGACCTGCCCACCGCCGACGCCCTCACCGCCGACCTCCTCGTCGCCACCGCCGGGCGCAGCACCGTACTGATCACCCACCGGCTGGCCGGCCTGGACGACAGCACGGTGGACGAGGTGCTGGTCCTGGACGCCGGCCGGGTGGCCGAGCGCGGCAGCTGGTCGGAGCTGCTGGCCCGGCCGGAGGGGCGGCTGCGCGCCATGCACGACCGCGAGCGGGAGACGGACGGCGTCCTGGTGGCCTGATCGGCTCGGCCGGTCCCTCGGGGGTCCGGTTTCCCCCAGCGCGTGAGGTCCGGGATGCCAGACTGACCGCATGCATGACAACGCCTTCTCTCTCACCCGCGTCCGGCTCAGGCACTACCGGAGCATCGCGGAGGCCGATGTCGAACTGGGTCGTCTGGTGCTGTTGGTAGGGCCCAACGGGTCCGGCAAAAGCAACTTCCTGGATGCGCTCCGCCTGGTGGCGGAGTCGCTGCAGACCTCGCTGGACCAGGCGTTCAGGAGCCGTGGCGGGGTGGGCGAGGTCCGGAGGAGGTCGACCGGACACCCGACTCGCTTCTCGATCGATCTCGACTTTCGGGGGATCGGTTACGAGGGAGAGTACGGATTCGAAGTCGCCGCGGTGCACGGCGGCGGCTTTCGGATCTCTCGTGAGAACTGCGGAGTCCGGTACGACTCGGGAGGCCGGGACGGCAATCGACACGCCGAATCCCGCTTCCGGGTCGAGAGCGGCCGGCTCGTGGACCAGAGCGAGTCGGTGATGCCGCCGGTCAGCGAGCAGCGCCTCTACCTGGTGTCTGCCGCGGGCCTCGAAGGATTCCGGCCGGTGTTCGACGGGCTCGCGGGAATCAGCGTGTTCAATGTGAATCCTGATGTCATGCGGCAACCGCAGACACCGGATTCCGGAGCGTTCCTGCACAGGGACGGATCCAATATCGCCAGTGTCCTGCACCGTCTGCAGCGCAGTCAGGGCGGCAGGGCGGACAAGTCCCGCATCGAGGACTACCTGCAGCTGATTGTTCCTGGAATGCATGGAGTTTCCCGCTCCGACTTGGGGAACTGGGAGACGCTGGAGTTCGCCCAGGAGGTGCCCGGGGCCAAGAGCCCGTGGTGCTTCCAGGCGCACTCGGTGTCCGACGGTACGTTGCGGGCCTTGGGTGTTCTGGTGTCGCTGTTCGCGGGAACCGGGCAGACCCTGAGCACGGTCGGGATCGAGGAGCCGGAGAGCGCGCTCCACCCGGCGGCGGCCGGCGTTCTGCTCGACGCTCTGCGGGACGCCGGCGAACGGCGTCAGGTGATCGTCACAAGCCACAGCCCGGATCTCCTGGACCGTAGCGACTTCGACCTGTCCGAGCTGCGGGCCGTCCGTTCGGTCGGGGGCGAGACGCACATCGGCGAGTTGGACGCGGCAGGAGCGCTCGCCGTGCGCGAAGGGCTCTGCACACCGGGCGAGTTGTTGCGGTCGGACCGACTACTGCCTACTGCCAGTCCCTGTCGCGGGGTCGGCGGCCAAGGCGGATCGATGAACTCTGTGGCCTGACCGGCTCGGCCGGTCGGCGCGGGATGCGGTACAACAGCGGGCACGGTCCGGCGCACTTCGTCTGCGCCGGACCGTGGTTGTGTCCGAGGTCAGACGAGGCCGAAGTCGAACTCGCCCTGGGCGACCGCCTCGATGAAGGCGGCGTGTCCCTCGGCGGTCAGGGCCAGGGCGGGCCCGTCGGGGTCCTTCGAGTCACGGATGAACGACC
Organism: Streptomyces sp. XY431; assembly: GCF_001279805.1. Taxonomy (NCBI): domain Bacteria; kingdom Bacillati; phylum Actinomycetota; class Actinomycetes; order Kitasatosporales; family Streptomycetaceae; genus Streptomyces; species Streptomyces sp. XY431. The sequence goes on along the minus strand of NZ_LGDO01000002.1, from coordinate 40,270 downwards.
CCGGTGCGTCGGGGAAGGCGAACTCGACGCAGTTGTCGTTCTGGTTGCTGCGGCTGGACTTCCTCCAAGTCACGTGCAAGGAGGAAGCATTGGCGATGGTCATGTGAGTTCGTCCCTCTTTCGGGTGATGAAATCGAGGGAGTCGTCCACGTTCAGGGCCGCAGCCGTGATCTCGTGGAAGCCCTCTCGGTAGATACCCATCTCCGCCGGATCCTCGATTCAGCTGCTGCGGACCGTCGGCTGTGCGGACCACGGTGACGCCTTCGGCGAGGACGGCCACACCGGGCGCGGCATCGCTCACCCCTGCGTGGCCTCGGTGCCGTACGCGCAGGCCCTCGTCCCGGCGGTCTGAGCCCTGGGCGGGTGTCCCCGGGGACGTTTCCGACCGACCGCCGATCGCGTATCGGCGGTCGGTCGTGCCGTCCATCGGGAGAAATCAGCGCAAACTACGCTCATCAGCATGGACCCCACGCCAGACCTGCCCGAGCCCGCCGAGCCTGCCGGGACCGCCGCGTCCGCCGCTTCCGGCGACCCGGAGGCGGACCAGGCGCCGCACCGCGTTCCCGAGATCGCCTCGCTCGGCCTGGACACCCTGGTCACCGAGGTGGCCGAACGGCTGCAGTCCGCCGCCGCCGTCACCGACCGGATGCAGCGGCTGCTGGAGGCGGTCGTCTCGGTCGGGGCGGGTCTGGACCTGCACGCCACCCTGCACCGGATCGCCACCGGCGCCGCCGAGCTCGTCGACGCCCGGTACGCCGCCCTCGGCGTGATCGCCCCCAACGGGCACGGGCTCTCCGACTTCATCCACGTCGGGGTGGACGACGCGGTGGCGGCCCGGATCGGGGAGCTGCCGGTCGGCCGGGGCATCCTCGGGGCGCTGATCGACCGCCCCGAGCCGCTGCGCCTCACCGAGCTCGGCGCCGATCCCCGCTCGTACGGCTTCCCCCCGCACCACCCGGAGATGAAGACCTTCCTCGGTGAGCCGATCAGGATCCGCGACGAGGTGTTCGGCAACCTCTACCTGACCGAGAAGAAGGGCGGCGGCGCCTTCACCCCCGAGGACGAGCAGGTGGTGCACGCGCTGGCCGCCGCGGCCGGGGTCGCGATCGAGAACTCCCGCCTCTACGAGGAGGGCCGGCGCCGGGAGCGGTGGATCGCCGGTGCGGCCGCCGTCACCACGGCGCTGCTCTCCAGGGACGAGGCGGAGATCGCCCTCACCGTCGCCGCCGAACAGGTCAGGGAACTGGCGGACGCCGCGCTGGGCATGATCCTGCTGCCGGTCGCCGACGAGGACGCCGGCACCGTGCGGATGCGGGTCGCCCACGCCTCCGGGGAGGCGGCCGAGTTCGTGCGCGGCGAACTGCTGCCGCCGGACAGCTTCGCCGCCCGGCTGCTCGCCGGCGAGAGCGTCCACCTCGACGACATGTCCACCGACCCGACCGTGGTGATCCGGCTCGCCCGCAGCTTCGGCCCCTCGCTGGCCGTGCCGATGGTCGCCGCCCGCCGGGTGCTCGGCGGCCTCTGTGTCTGGCGTCCGCGCGGGGCGCTGCCGTTCACCGACGGCGAGAAGCAGCTGGCCGAGACCTTCGCCTCGCAGGCCGCGCTCGCGCTGCGGCTGGCCGAGGGCCAGCGCGACCAGCAGCGGCTCGCGGTCTTCCAGGACCGCGACCGGATCGCCCGCGACCTCCACGACCTGGTCATCCAACGGCTGTTCGCCACCGGGATGATGCTGGAGGGGGCCGCCCGGCGGGCCGTCGTCCCCGAGGTGAAGGTCCGCATCGGCGAGGCCGTCGACGAACTGGACGCCACCATCCAAGAGGTCCGCACCACCATCTACGCGCTCCAGCACGACGACCACGGCGACGCGCCCGACACCCTGCGGACCCGGGTGCTGCGCGAGTGCAGCCAGACCGCGGCGGCGCTCGGCTTCAAGCCCTCGGTCTCCTTCATCGGTCCGGTGGAGAGCCTGGTCGGCGAGAAGACCGGCCGTCAACTGCTGGCCGCCCTGCGGGAGATGCTGTCCAATGCGGCGCGGCACGCCCGGGCCTCCCGGGTCGGCGTCGAGGTCGACTCGACCGTGCACCTGGACGACGACGGCCGGCCCGTCGGCGGCGACCCGGAGTCGCTCGACCGGGGCGGGCGTCCCGGCGTCCTGCTGACCGTCACCGACGACGGCGTCGGCATCCCCGAGGGCGGGCGGCGCAGCGGCCTGCGCAATCTGACCCGGCGGGCGGAGGCGCTCGGCGGGGACGCCTGGCACGAGCCGGGACCGTACGCCCGGGGCACCCGGGTGCGCTGGACGGCCCGGCTCTGAGGGCTCGCCGGAGGGGTCCGGACGCTCCTCGGAAGGCCCTGGGCGCTCGTCGGAATGGTCGGGGCGACTCGGGACATTCTCGAACGGTTGGTGAACGACGCGCAGCGGCGGCGGGAGTGCTTGGCGCGCGGAAGGTGTGCAGTCGGTGAAAGTTTAACGAGAGAGAACTTCGCGGCCAACGGAGAAAGTTGTGCATTTCGTGGCCTTCCGGTGCTCTCGTGTGCACACATAGCTTTACTCCCGTCTCGGAGAGAAACCGGACCGTGGGGGAGCAGTGGACGCGTCTGGCCGCGGTCACACCGCAGCAGGGGCAGGTCGAGGGGGATTCCGGGCCGAACGGGCACCGGACGGACGGTACCGCTGGCAACTGAAGGCGCCGAACGGGCGCGTTGTCGCGGTCACCGCGGCCGCGTACGAGACGGCTGCGGAGGCGGAGCGCGGCTTCGACGGCTTACGGGTCGTCGCGGACGGGCTCACCGCCCGGATCACGCACGTCCGGGACGGCATCGGGTGGGTCTGGGTCGTCCCGGGCACCCGCAATCTCCCGGAGGTGCGGTCCAGCCGTGCCTACGAGCGGTACGCCACCTGTCAGAACGCCTTCCGGCGTTTCGTGGTGCTGCTGGCGAAACAGCCGGCCCTCGAACGTCCCGAACCGATGGAGCGGGGGCCGTCGTTGAGAACATCCGATGTCCGCTGAGCGACGCGGGCCGCGCCTGCTCTCCGTCCCGATCGGCGACCGTTCGCTGTCCTGGGCGCTGCGCGCGGCGAACGGCAGACAGCTCGGCGTCGGCGTGCGCACCTATCGCAACGAGCAGGAACTCACCGATGCCGTCCGTGAGTTGATCATCGAGCGGACCGCGCTGCGGTGCACCGTCGGTCAGTCCGAGGCCCGGCTCTGGGTGTGGACGGCGTACCTGCCGGTCCGCACCACCCGTCGGGGCGCCGCCGAGGCGGCCGGGCCGGTGGCCCGCAGCGCCCGGGGCTACCTCCGGCGCGACCAGTGCCAGGCCGGCGTGACCGGATTCCTGTCCGGGCTCCAGCGCCTGGGGCAGGAGTCGCGCCGCCCCGACCGGGAGGACAGCTGGCCGTTCTGACGGCCCGTCCGCCGTCCCGCAGCCGCCTTCGGGCGGCTACTCGTGCTGGCCCCGCACCAGAACCGCCTTTCCCCCTCTTCCGGTGAAGCCCAGGTATCCGGCAACCCCCCGAGTCGCCACCTGGAGAAGAACGTCACCGGCCTCCCACCTGCGACTTTCCCACCCTCCGCGGCCGGGCTGACCTGTCGCTAAACCTCTCCGAACCGAGAAATCGACAATCGGGGGCGGCTTCGGTCGGCCCTTCCGACGGAACCGGGCCGACCGACAGGATCGGCACTGCCGGAGCGGCCACCGCGGACGTGGCCACCGGTCCTGGGACTGACCACCAGTACCCGGGCTCAGCGATGTACTGCTCTCCCACCGGAGGAAGAGGAACATGCGCAAGACCGCTGCCAAGCTGCTCGCCGCCGCCGCCATCGCCACCTCGGTCGCCACCGTCGCCGCCGGCACCGCCGTCGCCGACCCGGCGTCCCTGCCGGCCGCCCAGGACATCGTGGGTGTCGGTTCCGACACCACCCAGGCTGTCCTGAACCAGTTCTCCACCGACTACAACGCGTTCCTGGGTGCGAGCAGCACCCTGCCGCGTCTGTACAGCTGGGACGCGACCGGCACCTCGCCGATCGTCACCAAGACCGGCGCCACCACGCCGTTCAACCGTCCGAACGGCTCGAGCGCCGGCATCTCCGCGCTGGACGCCACCTCCAAGACCACGGTCGACTTCGCCCGCTCCTCGCGTGGCCCGAAGAACAGCACCCCGACCGTCCCGGGTGACCCGACCACCGACCTGTTCGTGGCCTTCGCCAAGGACGCGGTCTCCGTCGCCACCACCACCACGGGCAGCAACGCTCCGACCAACCTGTCCAAGAACGACCTGATCAACATCTACAACTGCACCTACACCAACTGGAACCAGATCCCGGGTTACACGGGCGCCGGCGGCACCATCAAGGCGTTCCTCCCGCAGGTCGGCTCCGGCACCCGCTCCTTCTTCCTGTCGGCTCTCGGCCTGGCCAACGGTGGCGCCTGCGTCCTCGCCAACCCGACCGTCCAGGAGAACCAGGGCACCGACACGATCCTGAACGACCCGAACGCGATCGTTCCCTACTCCGCCGCCCACTACATCGGCCAGGTCTACAACGGCCACAGCAGCGGCAGCGACGCCGCGGGCTACCTGACCATCCGTTCGATCGACGGCATCTCCCCGGTCGACGGCACCAACGCCCTGGCGGCGACCTTCGCCAACACCTCGTTCGGCCGCGTGGTCTACAACGTGGTCCGCGAGGCCAACTGGAACGCCACCGACACCCAGGGCACCGCGCTGCGCGCGATCTTCGGCACCAACGGCTGGGTCTGCAAGAACGCCACCGCCGCCGCCGACATCAAGAGCTACGGCTTCCGCACGCTGCCGGTCGGCGCCTGCGGCAGCACCACCCACGCGATCTGATCGCACCCCGTACTTCCGGCGGCCAGGGGCTTCCGCCCCTGGCCGCCGGGCCACGCCGGGCCGTCCGGAGCGACTCCGGGCGGGGCCGGCGGCACCACCGCACCGCCCGCACGGCAGCACCACCACGTGAAAGCTCCGCCGCACCACCGCGCGAAAGCTCCGCCGCACGAACGCACCAACCCACGGCCTGATGGCCGGACCGTTCCATGTTGCACACCAAGGAGAGCAGTATGTCCCGCACCAGCGCCCGTCTCGCCGCCGTTGCCACCGCTGTTGTGCTCGCCACCACCGGCGCGGCCACCTCGGCCACCGCCGCCACCCCGGCCACCGGCAGTGCCGTGGTGAACGAGAGCAACACCTTCCTGATCAACTCCCTCTCGGCGGGCGTCATGGTCTTTGCCCTCCCGACGGCCACGGGCTCCTACGACAGCGCCACGGGCCTGTCCGCCGCGTTCCCGGTGACCGGCGGTTCCGCCAACCTCCCCGGCTACTACGGTGACGTCCAGCTGGGCGGCGGGCTGCTCTTCATCAACCTGCGCACCGGCAAGACCGCCGTCTTCAAGAACCTGTCCTTCAGCGTGGGCACCTGGCAGATCACCGGTGTCCCGCAGGGCGGCACCACCCCGGTCGCGCTGCTCGACCCGGCCGGCGACACCACGGTCGCCGGCAACGCCGCCGCCAGCACGCTGACCGCCAGCGACCTCCAGGTGGACGAGGAGGGTGCGAAGTACCTCGACACCAAGCTGAACACCTCCTTCTTCACCGCGGGTCAGTCGGTGGGTTCGCTGAACCTCACCTTCAAGGCCGGCAGCTGACACGCACCAGGTAACGGCGGCGGGGTCCGGATGTCCGGGCCCCGCTGTTCCGCGCGCTCCGGGGAACGGGTCGCCGATGTGATCAAAGAGGGTTGTTCGCAGGCGAGTTGTGGCCTCGTACACCCTGGCGATCCACGGCGTCCATGTACGGCTGGCCGAATGGTGACTGACCATCGGCGGCATCTGGCCAACTCGCGCCGGGGTCCGGCCGGTTCCCCGTCTACGCGCGAAGCGCGGTCCTGGAGGTGCACGTCATGAGAGTCCGTCCACCGGGTTCGAGAGCCCTGGGGAGGTGGAGGAGAGGACTGCTGGCACTGGGGACGGCCTGGGCGGTCGTGGGGGTCACGGCGATCCTGCCACTGGGTGCCGGAACGGTTCCGCAGGCGGCGGCAGCCACTGCGACGACCGTGGACGGGCCGGCCATCTGGCGTCCCGCCACCCAGGATTACGGCCCCAAGGGAAAGATCACCGTCTCCTCCACCACCAACCTCACCAACGAGGTCGTCCACGTCTCCTGGGAGGGCTTCACCCCGACCGTGGACCCGCTGGGCGCCCCGGTGAAGTTCGTCAAGCTCAACAGCTCCACCGGCCAGGAGCTCTACCCCGTCCGGGTCTACCAGTGCCGGGGCACCAACCCCACCGTGCACGACTGCTACGGCAGCACCAAGTTCAACCAGGACCCGGCCAAGGGCTTCCTCCAGCCGGCGCCCCCGCCGGGCACCGTCGCGCCGGAGTTCCCCTTCAACGGCGCGGTCCGGGTCACCGGCCCCGACGGCCGCGGCGAGGCGGACATCGAGGTGTGGACCTCCCAGGAGAGCCAGACCCTCGGTTGCGACTCCACCCACCCGTGCTCGCTGGTGGTGGAGGCCAACTACGGCGGTGACGCGCTCGGTTGGACCACCGAGAACTACCAGCTCGACTGCGCGAACCACACCCTCGACAATCCGGTCGAGAGCGGGTACTTCGCGATGGCGTCGGAGTCGATCTTCGCCATGAGCGGTGCGGAGAACGACACCTGGAACCCGGGCGAGAGCTGTGCCTGGGCGAACCGGGTCGTCGTCCCGCTCTCCTTCGCGCCGACCGCCGGCGACTGCCCCAACGCGGCGCAGGACCTGCTGGTCGGCGGCCTGGCGATGGCCAACCGTGCGATGCAGCAGTGGCGCGCGGGCCTGTGCCAGGGCTCGAAGCCGCTCGGGGTGGACTACATCTCGAACACCGGCGAGCCGCAGGTCCGGGCGAACTTCCGGAACAAGTCGGGGCCGGACGTCGCCCTGACCGCGCTCCCGGAGACCGAGCCGGCGAACCGGCCGTACGTCTACGCGCCCCTCGCGACCTCGGCGATCTCGGTCGCCTACGTGGTCGACGACGTGGCGAACTCCGGCCAGATCAAGACGCTGAACCTGACGCCGCGCCTGCTGGCGAAGATGCTGACCCAGTCCTACGCGATGGTGAAGGGCGTCACGATCGAATCGGTCGGGAACAACCCGGTCTGCATCTTCGAGGACAAGGACTTCCTCGACCTCAACCAGCTCGACCCGGCGAGCGGCCAGCGCTGGCCCAAGTGTACCGACCAGGCCTGGCTGGCCGACTCGGCGCCGATCGTGCTCGGCGGCACCACCGACCTGATCTACCAGCTGACCTCGTGGATCGCCGCGGACCCGGAGGCCGCGGCCTTCATGCGGGGCGAGCCGGACCCGAACGGCATGCGGATCAACACCTTCTACCGGCAGCCGGCCTTCGCCGGTTACCCGGTGGACGCCATCCGGGTGCAGGACTACTCCGGTCCTGACGGCTGGAAGATGTACGAGATCAACCCGCTCAACAACGGTCTGGCCCAGGTCGCGCGCAACCTCCTGATGGCCAAGCCGACCTGCCAGTCCCCGTACGCCGACGTGGACGGCAAGCACCCCGGCTGCGCGCCGGTCGACCCCGGCCGCCGCGGGCTGTTCGCGATCATGGACAGCGGCCAGGCCAAGGCCTACGGCATGCCGGAGGCCGCGCTCCGCAACCCGGCCGGGCAGTTCGTGAAGCCGACCCAGGACACCCTCCGGGCCGCCGTCGCGACCATGCCCGTCGACCCCGCCACCGGCACCCAGAAGCTGCCGTACGGCGTGGCCGGGGCCGAGTTCGCGAGCTCGGCGCAGGCGTACCCGCTGTCGGTCGTGCAGTACGCGATGACGCCGACCGGCGGCCTCTCCACGGAGAAGGCGAAGGCGGCGTCGGAGTTCCTGCGACGGGTGACCGACCCGGCCGAGGGCCAGCGCTACGGCAACGAGCCCGGTCAGCTGTCCCCCGGGTTCCTCGCCCTGACGGACGACCAGCTGGCGCAGGCGCGGTCCGCCGTCACGCACGTCGCGGCGCAGGACGGCAAGTACCCCGGCAACCAGCCCGGCCCCGAGCCGACCGGGCCCGAGGGCGGGAACGGCGGCCAGACCGGCGGCAACGGCGAGAACGGCGGCCAGACCGGCGGCAACGGCGAGAACGGCGGAACCACGGGCGGTACCGACGGTGGAACCACCGGCGGCACCGACGGCGGTACGACCGGCGGGACCACCGGTGGGACGACGGGTGGAACCACCGGCGGGACCACGGGCGGCAGCGACGGTGGGACCACCGGCGCTACCACGGGCGGGACCACCGGCGGTTCGACCGGTGGCACGACCGGCTCCACAGGCTCCACGGACACGACCGGCTCCACCGGCTCGACCGGCTCCACCGGCTCGACCGGCTCCACCGGTTCGACCGGTAGCTCGGGCTCGACCGGCGGCAGGACGTCCACCGGCTCGGGCACGACGGGCGCGGGCACGACCGGTGCGGCCGGTACCGGATCGGGCGCCGCCGCTCCCGCCGCCGCCGCACCTGCGGCCCCGGTCAAGGCGAACGCCGCTCCGGCGGCCACCCCGGCCGCCACCACCGGGCCGCTCGCCGCCGCCCCGGTCGCCGCCGGAACGCCGGCCGCCGACCGCTCCGGCGGAGCCAGGCTGCTGCTCCCGATCGCGCTGATCGCCGGCGCGGTCCTGCTGGTGGGAGGCCCGTTGGCGCTCGTCCTGGCCGGTACTCCGGCCGGCGCGAGGATCGCCGCCGGGGCGTCCGGGGTCTGGGCGCGCCTGCGTCCGGGCCGCCGCGTCTGACGACGCACGTTCCGACTCGGCGGGGCCGCTGTCCCGGCCCCGCCGAGTTCCTTCCCCCTCCCCGCCCGTCCCCCTGCACCTGTCCCGTACCGAGCGCGCCGGAGAGCAGACCATGACAGCCGCCGCCGAGCCCGCGACACCGTTCGCCGAGACTCCAGGCCAGCCGGACCACGATGTACCCCGCACCATCACCGCCCCGTCCACACCCGGTGACCGGGTGTTCCGCGGTTTCCTGCGGGCGGCCGGGTTCTCAGTCTTCGCGATCATGGGCCTGATCGCCTTCTTCCTCGTCCTGCGCGGCGCCGACGCGCTCCGCGCGGTCGGCTTCTCCTTCTTCACCGAGCAGAAGTGGCTGACCCAGGCGCACAACTTCGGCATCGCCGCGGTGCTGCCGAACGGCCTGCTGATCGCCGTCATCGCCCTGGTGATCGCGGTCCCGGTGGCGCTGGCCTCGGCCGTGTTCATCTCCGAGTACGTACCGGTCCGGCTCCGGGCGACCCTGATCTCGCTGGTCGACCTGATGGCCGCGATCCCCAGCATCGTCTACGGCCTCTGGGGCCTGTTCTTCCTCCAGCCGCGGATCATCGGCTTCGTCCGCTGGATGTCGAACCACCTCGGCGACACGCTTCCCTTCCTCAAGGTGCGCACCGGCGACATCGCCAGCTCCTACACCTCGTCGACCTTCATCGCCGGCGTCGTCGTCTCGCTGATGATCATTCCGATCGTCACCTCGCTCAGCCGCGAGGTGTTCTCCCAGGCGCCGCAGGGCGAGCGGGAGGGCGCCTACGCGCTCGGCTCGACCCGCTGGGGCATGGTGCGCACCGTGGTGCTGCCGTTCGGCAAGGGCGGGGTGATCGGTTCCGTGATGCTCGGCTTCGGGCGGGCGATGGGCGAGACCATCGCCGTCGCGCTGATCATCTCGCCCAACTTCGAGCGGATCAGCCACGTGCTGGAGAACGGCGCCAACTCGATCTCCGCACTGATCGCCCTGCGCTTCGGCGAGTCGGACCCGCTCTCGCTCTCGGCGCTGATGGCGGCCGGCCTGGTGCTGTTCGGGCTCACCCTGCTGGTCAACGTGGCGGCCGGGTTCGTGATCAACCGGTCCCGTTCCGGCTCGGCTACGGCGGACTGACCGTGGACCGTACATCCCGCCCCCGCCTGCTGCCGCCCCGTCGTGAAGGGACGACCCGATGACCACACTCGATCTGCCGGCCGAAACCACTGCGGCCCCGGCCCCGGACCGGGCCCCGGCCTCGCCGAGGACCGCGCCACCGCCCGAGCGCCGGATCAGGATCGGCGGGGTGACCCGTGAGGACGTGCTGACGATCCTCGGCGCCGCGACCGGATCACTGGCGCTGGACTGGATCCTCTACGAGCGCGTCATGCCGTTCAGCGGCGCGTTCGGCTTCGTGCTCTGCTGGTACCTGCTGTTCCTCGTCGGCTACACCGTGCTCGGCCGGCTCCAGTGGGGCGCGCTGCTGGTGCGCGAGCGGCTGGTGTCGGTGCTCGCCTGGAGCGCGGGTCTGGCGGTGGTGGGGCTGATCTTCGACCAGATCGGCTATGTCGCGATGCGCGGCTACGAGGCCGCCCAGCACCTCAACTTCTTCACCCAGTCGATGGAGACGACCTCCGCGCTCTCCCCGATCACCTCGGGCGGCGCGCTCCACGCGATCGTCGGCTCGCTCGAACAGCTGGGCCTGGCCACGCTGTTCGCGGTGCCGCTGGGCATCTCGGCGGCGGTCTTCATGTCCGAGGTCGGGGGCCGGATGGCCCGCCCGGTGCGGACCCTGGTGGAGGCGATGACGGCGCTGCCGTCCATCGTGGCCGGTCTCTTCATCCTCGGCGTTGTGATCATCACCCTGGGCTTCGAGAAGAGCGGCTTCGCCGCCTCGCTGGCCCTGACGGTGATGATGATGCCGATCGTCACCCGCGCCGCCGAGGTGGTGATCCGGCTGGTGCCGGGCACGCTGCGGGAGGCCTCCTTCGCCCTCGGCGCCAGTCAGTGGCGCACGGTCTGGAACGTCGTGCTGCCGACCGCCCGGCCCGGTCTGGTGACCGCGGTCGTGCTCGGCATGGCGCGCGGTGTCGGCGAGACCTCGCCGGTGCTGCTCACCGCGGGTTTCACCACCCAGATGAACGCCAACCCGTTCCACGACCGCCAGGTGTCGCTGCCGCTCTACATCTGGAACTACGTCAAGCAGCCGTACCCGGACATGGTCGCGCGGGCCTTCGCGGCGGCGCTGACCCTGATGGTCATCGTGCTGGTCCTCTTCGTCACCGCGCGTGTGCTCGGCGGCCGCCGCCCCGGTCAGCTGACCCGGCGCCAGCGCCGCCGGATCGAACGGGGGGCCCGGGCCGCCGAGCGCGCCGCCCTTGAGCGCCGGACGGTCGTGGCCGCCGGACCCGCCGTGGCCGGTACGCACCGCACTTCCGGAACCGCCGCGGCAGGAGCGAGCTGATGTCCGAAACAACCACCCACCGTACCCGAGGAGTTCCCATGTCGTGGGAGGCTGTTCGCCGACCCGTGGCACGTACCGCCGCCATGCTGCTCACCCTGTGCCTCACCGCGGCGGCACTGCTGCTGGGACAGGCCGTCCCGGCGTTCGCGGCCACCTCGCTGAACGCCGACGGGTCGAGCTGGGCCGGTCCGGCCATCGACCAGTGGCGCAATGACGTCAACCCGCTGGGCATCAAGATCAACTTCAGTCCGTCCGGCTCCGCCGCCGGCCGCAACCAGTGGGCGATCGGCCAGAACGACTTCACCGCCTCCGACGTGCCCTTCCGTACCCAGGAGGACACCGGCCTCGGCCAGGGCGGCCACAGCGGCGGAGCGGGCAACGTCGAGAACCCGGTCTACGGGTACTCCTACGTCCCGATCACCGCGGGCGGCACCGCGTTCATGTACAAGCTGACCGTCGGCGGCAAGCAGGTCCGCGACCTGCGGCTCTCGCCCAAGACCATCGTCGAGATCTTCACCGGCAAGATCAACAACTGGAACGACCCGAAGATCACCGCCGACTACGGCAGGGCGCTGCCCTCGATCCAGATCACCCCGATCGTCCGCTCGGACGGCTCGGGCGCCACCGCCCAGTTCACCCGGTGGATGCAGCACACCTACCCGGCGGACTGGGAGGGCTACTGCAAGGGCATCAACAACGTCCCCTGCGGCGACTACACGGAGTTCTTCCCGAGGTCCGGCCGGATGATGGCGCTGAACGGCTCCGACGTCGTCGCCAACTACATCATGGGCTCCGCGGGCGAGGGCACCATCGGCTACGACGAGTACGCCTTCGCCAAGGGCAGCAACTGGCCGGTCGTCAAGGTGCTGAACCCGGCCGGGTACTACACCCTGCCCACCGCCTCCAACGTCGCCGTCGCCCTGACCGCCGCCAGGATCCGCGGCGTCGACGACAACACCCCGGCGAGCGACCCGAACTTCCTGCAGCAGAACCTCGACGGCGTCTACACCAACAACGACCCGCGGTCCTACCCGGTCTCCAGCTACAGCTACCTGATCGTCCCGCGCAAGGACGCCGCGCTCCCGCCGCCGCCGCGCTTCAACGACGAGAAGGGCAGCGCGCTCAGCCGCTTCATCTCCTACGTGCTCTGCGCCGGCCAGGGGAAGGCCGACGAGCTGGGGTACTCGCCGATCCCCCGCAACCTGGTCCGCGGCGGCATCCTGCAGACCACGCACATCCCGGGCAACGCCAGCTCGGTCGACCCCAACTCGCTCGCCAACTGCCCCAACCCGACCTTCACCGGTGAGGAGCTGACCGTTCTGAAGAACGCCCCGCAGCCCAGCCCCTGCGACGCCAAGGGCACCCCGCTGGACTGCAAGGTGGAGAACGGCAAGCCGGTGTCGGGCGGAACCACCTCGGGCGGCTCCGCCTCCACCGGTGGCGCGGCAGCGGGCGGCTCCGGCTCGGGGTCCGGTTCGGGCTCGGGCGGCGCGGCCGCCGGCGGAGCCGGCGCGGCGGGCGGCGCGGCCACCGGCGGCGGCGGGAACACCGGCGGCGCGGCCACGGGCGGCGCGACCGGCGGTGCGGCCGCGACGGGCGGCGCCGGGAACACCGGCAAGGCCACCACCACCAAGTCCCCCGGCTCCACCGGCACCGGCACCACCGGCGGCGCGGGCACCACCGGCGGCGCCGGCACCACGGGCGGCACCGGCGGTGACACCGGCGGCGGGGCGGCGGCCGACCCCAACGCCGCGGCCGCCGAGACCGGCGACCCGAACGCGGCGGCCGACGGGGGCGACGGCCAGGGCGTCGAGGAGGTCGTCGACCCGCAGACCGGCCAGGTGGTCGCGCGCGGCCGCGGCAGCGGTACCGCCACCGAGGTGGCCGCGGACGTGGTCGAGGTCGCGGGCCGTCCGGAGGACTGGACCCTGAGCACGCTCACCGCGCTCGAACTGCTCGCCGTCGTCATCGTCCCGCCGCTGCTCGGCCGTCGGCTGCTGCGCCGCCGCTCGCAGACGGGCGGCCGGTCATGACGGCGCCCGCCCTGGAGAAGCCCGCCGGGACGGCGCCGTCCGCGCCGGCCCCGGCGGACGCGGCGCCGCCCGCCGCCCCGGCCCCGGAGACCGCTCCGGCCGGGTCCGACGGCTCCGGCCGGACGGCCAAGCGGGTCAGGTTCCTTCAGGCGGCCTGGGCGGTGAGCCTGCTCGCGGTGCTCACCATGGGCTTCGTCGGCTACCTGTTCACGCTGTCGCACATCCAGCAGAAGCACTTCCAGTCCACCGCCTACAAGTCCTTCCGGGACCAGCTCGGCAAGGCGACCGCCCCGACCGGCAAGGCCGCCGACGGCTCCCCCGTCGCGCTGCTGGACATCCCGGCGATCGGGCTGCACCAGGTGGTCGTGGTGGAGGGCACCACCGGCCGGGACCTCATGCGCGGCCCCGGCCACCGCCGGGACACCGCGCTGCCCGGGCAGACCGGGGTGGCGGTGCTGTTCGGCCGGGGGGCGACCTTCGGGGCGCCGTTCGGCGAGCTGAACAAGCTGCGGGTCGGCGACAAGATCGAGGCCACCACCGGCCAGGGCAGGTTCACCTACACCGTCAATGTGTACGGCGACGAGGACCACCCGGTCGTCGACCCGGTCCGCAACCGGCTGGTGCTGGTGACCAGCGACTCCGACTGGATCCCGGAGTCGACGGTGATGATCGGGGCCCGGCTGGACGGCGACCCGGTGGCCAACCCCGGCGGGCGTCCCGCCACCGTGCCGTACGACAAGGCGCTGGCCGCCGACAAGGGCGCGCTGGCCGCGCTGCAGCTGTGGACGCTGGGACTGCTCGGTGCGGTGGTCGCCGTCCTGGTGCTGGCCCGGTACTGGCACCGCTCGGCCGCCTACCTCAGCCTCGCGCCGGTCGTCGGCGCGCTGCTCTGGGCGGTCTACGAGAACGCCGCCGCCCTGCTGCCCAATCTCTACTGACGCGCGCCCGGAGGACCGTACCGATGACGGATGCACCGATGACCCACGTACCGCCCAGCCACGGGCCGGGCGACCCGGCCGAGACCACGATCACCCTGCCCGCCGTCCCGGCGGGCGCCGACGGCGGCTACGCCGGACAGGCCGGACACGCCGGTCAGGCCGGACACGCCGGAAGCGACGGGCAGCAGCTGCTCTACCCGCAGGACGCGCACTTCCAGGGCTACCCCGAGGAGCCCGTGCTGGCCGGGCTGGAGACCCGCGAGGTCTCCGCCTGGTTCGGCGCCCGCAAGGTGCTGGAGCGGGTCTCGCTCGCCATGCCGGCCGGCGAGGTGACGGCCCTGATCGGACCGTCCGGCTGCGGCAAGTCCACCTACCTGCGGATCCTCAACCGGATGCACGAGATGGTCCGCGGCGCCGCGCTCTCCGGCGAGGTGCTGCTGGACGGCGACGACGTCTACCGCCCCGGCCGCCGCCCGGCCGAGGTGCGCCGCCGGATCGGCATGGTGTTCCAGCGGCCCAACCCGTTCCCGGCGATGTCCATCAAGGACAACGTCGCCAGCGGGCTCAAGCTCGCCGGCATCAAGGTCACCAGGGACGAGCGCGAGCACCTGGTGGAGACCAGCCTGCGCCAGGCCGGCCTCTGGGACGAGGTGGCCGGCCGGCTGGAGGCCCCGGGCGGCTCGCTCTCCGGCGGCCAGCAGCAGCGCCTGTGCATCGCGCGGTCGCTCGCTGTCTCGCCGGACATCCTGCTGATGGACGAGCCGTGCTCGGCGCTCGACCCGACCTCCACCCGCCGGGTCGAGGAGACCATCGCGGAGCTGCGCGGGCAGCTCACCATCGTGATCGTCACCCACAACATGCAGCAGGCCCAGCGTGTCTCGCAGACCTGCGCGTTCTTCCTGGCCACCCACGACACCCCGGGCCGGATCGTCGAGCACGGGCCGACCGAGCAGGTCTTCCACCACCCGCGCGACCAGCGGACCTCGGACTACGTCAACGGCCGCTTCGGGTAACCGGACCCGCCCCCGTCCCCGCCCGCCGCGTCCCTGCTCGCCTGCCCGCCCTACTCGCCGCGGTGCCGGAGGATCTCCTCCAGCACCGCGGCGACGCCGTCCTGCTCGTTGCTCACGGTGTGCAGCTCCACCGCCGCCAGCACCTGCGGGTGGGCGTTGGCGACGGCGTACGCGGTACCCGCCCAGTCCAGCATCTCCAGGTCGTTCGGCATGTCGCCGAAGGCCACCACCTCGCTCGGGCCGATGCCCCGCCCGGCGCACCAACGGGCCAGCGTGCTGGCCTTGGTGACGCCGGGCGCGCTGATCTCCAGCAGCGGGATCGGAGCCGAGCGGGTGATCTCGGCGAGGTCCCCGGCGGCCTCCCTGGCCTCGCCGAGCAGCTTGTCCGGGTCCAGGTCCGGGTGCTTGGCGAGCAGCTTGAACAGCCCGCGCACCGGCCCGCCGGTGCCGAGCAGCTCCTCCGCCGGACCGATCGGGTGGTTCTCGTCCTGCCCCCACATCCGGACCTCGTAGCCGGGCTCGCGGGCGAACCCGGCCGGGTACTCGAAGGCGAACGCGATGCCCGGCAGCTTGGCCCGCAACCGCCCGACCACGGCGAGCGCCTCCGCCTCCCCCAGCGGGAACGACTCCAGCAGCTCGCCGCGGTGCACGTCCACCACGGCGCCGCCGTTCGAGCAGATCGCCACCCCGTGGCCGCCGATGTGCGCGCTCACCTGTTGCATCCAGCGCGGCGGACGGCCGGTCACGAACACCACCTGGATCCCGGCCGCCTCGGCGGCGGCCAGGGCGGCGGCGGTGCGCCCGGTGACGGTGCCGCCGGAGCAGAGCAGGGTGCCGTCCAGGTCGGTGGCGATCAGCCGGATCGGGGGAGCGGTGCGCGGTGTGGTCACCGACCCATCTTCGCCCACCGCCGCCGGGAGGTCACCGGGGCGGGTGGTCCGGCCGCCGGATCGATCTTTGCGGCACCTTTCGGCCCCGGCCGCACCGGTTTCCGGCCGATCACCCCGCCCCCGGGGTGTCCCACCGCCCCGACCGGGCAGGACTCCCCTCGGCCACCCCGTCGGCAGGAAGAGCCATGCCAACTCGCCAGGTCCGAGACGAGAGCCCCCCGACCGCCCCCGAGGACGCCCCGCCGCCCTCCCGCGAGCCGGTCCTGATCGGCGACATCCTCTTCGACACCCTCGCCGACCTCGCCCGCCGCACCACCCCGACGCACCCCCTCCAGCTCCCCGCCCAACGGCCCCACCCCTGAAGGAGGGGGCGGGAGGCGGTGCGGTCGGCGTCGCTGGGCTCAGATAGCGATGAGCCGGACCCGGTCGCCGCAGAGCCTGGCCATGTCGTCGACGTCCGAGGTGAGCATGGCCACCGGCCCTGGCTGGCGGAGGGCCGTCTCGGCGACGGTAGCGTCGATGGCGTACTTGTGGCCGTGCAGACCGGCCTGCTTGAGCAGTGCCGCGGAGGCCCTGGCGGCATGCTCGGTCACCGGCTCGATCCGGACCTGGGAGAGGACCCAGTTCATTCGGGCGGTGTTCGCCTTGGCGTGCGAGATCTCCACGATGGTGTTGGCGCCGATCACCAGACCGGCCGCCATCGCATGGAACGCCTTGATCAGTGCGAGGACGCCACGGTCCTGCGAGATCCAGGCGGACATCCCCTGGGAGTCCAGGACGACGGTCTCGATGCGCTCACTCACGCGGCGGCCGCTCCGCTGCCGGGTTCGGACGGACCGAAGATCCTCGCGTGCGCGGAAGTGAGCTCCTCCTCCGTGAAGGCGCCGTGCTCCTCCTCGTAGCGGCGGAGTTCCTCGCCGAGCAGTTGGTGCCTGATCTGCCGGGCTACGGCCTCGGCCACGTAGCCGGAGACGTTGTCCGTGAGCTTCTTCAGCTCGACGACCTGCTCGGTGGGCAGGGTGACGGTGATCCGCGTGGTGGCTGCCATGAGGCAAGCATACCGCCAGTATGCGCGGTCCTGTTCCGGATCACGGAAGAAGGCGGCCCCGCCCGCCGGCGCGGGCGGGGCCACCGCTCAGGAGGCGAGGCGCTTCAGGGCCGCCGTGGTGATGCCTTCGACCGAGGCCGCAGCGCCGGTGACCTCGACGAGGGCGACCCTGGTACCGCTGCGCAGGACGGCGACCCCGCCACTGGCGGCGCCGTCGCCGTTGTAGGACGGGTACCAGCGGGCGGTGCCGCCGGCGGCGGTCAGGGTGTGGGCCGCGCCGTAGTGCCAGTGTCCGGCGGGCTCGTCCTGGCAGTCCTGGACGAGCGCGACGAGCTGCTGCTCCCAGGCGGTGGCCGCCGTCCCGGTGGGGGCGCTCGCGGCCGACTCGATCAGCAGGCCGTTCGTGTCGAGGGTCCAGGTCACGGATGCGTAGGCGGTGGCCGAGCCCTTGGTCAGGTCGCGCATCGTCGTCTCGCCGGAGCAGGCGGACAGCCCCTGGCGTCCGGTCAGGGCGACGGTCGCGCCGACCGGGTTCAGGCCCTGCCGGAAGTAGTCCTCGCTCTGGACGAGGGCGGCGGAGCCGAGTCCGGGCCCAGGTGCGGGGACGGCGGCCGCGGCCGGCTGGGCGGTCGTCGCGGCGCGGTGCGCGGGCTCGTCGGCGGTGGCCGACCGGGTGCCGACGACGCTGACCGCGATCAGTGCGGCGGCGACGCAGGCCGCGGCGGCGACCCGGTTGCGGCGAACGGACTTCTGCTGGACGGCCTGGTGCTGGACGGCCCGGTTCTCGGTCATCTGGTCCCCCTGCTGGTCGGGACGCCTGCTGCGTCCTCGTACAACCGGGGAGATGCCGCCGGGGGAGGGAAAGTCGGAGCCCCGACCGGCTGTTTCACAGCTGTGACAGAGCGGTCCTGACGACGCGGTCCATCGCGGCCGTCCCCAGGCAGGCATGGACCTCCAGCACCCCGTAGTGGCTGCCGTTGCGCAGTACGGCGATGCCGCCGCAGGGCTCCTCGCCCTCCGGCGCCCTGCCGGTGGTGTTGAGGAGTCCCTCGTAGGTGCCCATCCAGCTCGCGGTGACGTCCGGGGCGAGCCGCAGCGTCGTGGTCCTTCCGTAGACCCAGTGCCCCGCTGGTGCCTCCTGGCAGGGCAGCTGCTCCAGCAGCAGGCGCTCGGTGAAGTTCTGCGCCAGGGAAGGGCTCGGGGCCTCGGCGGCGACCTCGCGGGCGACCTGGTCGACCTGGTCGGTGGCCCGGGTGGGGTCGTCCGGGTCGGTGCGGAGGCTGGTCGTCAGTCCGCGGAAGTGGGCACCGGGCCCGCCGAGGGTCTGCGTGAGGGTCTTCTCGCCGGTGCAGGCCGGGTTGGCGTAGAACCCGTCGCCGTACCGGTCGGTGACGTGGATCCGCCCGACGGCGACCTCCGGGCGGAACGCCACGGGTTCCAGCAGGTTCGCGGTCGTCACCGGCCCGGTCGCCCCGGTCGCCCCGGACGCACCGGTCGGCGAGGCGGAGGCGGAGGCGGGCGCCGTCGTCGCGGGAGCGGACCGCCCTGCCGGGTGCGCGGTGGCGCCGGCGGGCGGCGGCAGGACGAACCGGCCGGTCGCCAGCCCGAGCGCGGCGGCCACGACCAGGGCGGCGACGGCGGACCGGACCCGGACGACGGCGTGGCCGCCGCCCGCCGCGGGACCGCCGTTCACTGACCGGTGACCAGGCGCTCGCGCATGAAGCGGCGGGCCTTCTGGATCCGGTCCTTGACCGTGCCCATCGGGGTGTCCAGCTCCTCGGCCACCTGGGCGTAGGTCAGGTCGCCCAGGTCGCGCAGCACGAAGGACTCCACCAGCGCGGGGTGCTGCTGCTCCAGCGCGGCCAGCGCCTCCATCACGTCGAGCCGGGTCCCGGCGATGACGCTGGTGGTGCGCGGGTCGACGGACTCGGGGAGGTCGGCGTGGCTGTCCTCGGCGCGCCGGCGCATCGAGCGGTAGGTGGACCGGGCGGCGTTCGAGGCGATCACCGTCACCCAGCCCAGGAAGGAGCCGCGGCCGCCGTACTCGCCCAGGTGCCTGCTGATGGACAGCAGCGCGTCCTGAGCGGCCTCCTCCGCGTCGGCGTGGTGGGGCAGGAAGCGCGAGCAGCGGCGCAGCACCACCGGCCGCAGCTTGGCCAGCAGGTACTCCATCGCCCCCGGGTCGCCCGCCCGAGCGGCGGCCACGAGCCGTTCCAGCTCACCTTCCTCGAACATCCGGATCCCCCGTTCCGTCCCGCCCGGTATCGCGTCCGCCGAAGAGGAGTTCCGCACTCCACCCGACTCCGGCAGAATGCTGCCACATGCGCAAGCTCGGCCGTTACCTCCTTCTGGAGCGGCTCGGCGCCGGCTCCTTCGCCACGGTCTGGAAGGCCTACGACCCGGAGCTCGACACCGAGGTCGCGGTGAAGGTGCTGGCCGAGAACTGGGCCGCCAACGCCGATGTGCGCGAGCGGTTCCTGGCGGAGGCGAGGCTGCTGCGCCGGATCGCCAGCCCGCGGGTGGTCCGGGTGCACGACGTCGGGGTGCAGGAGGACCGGCCCTACTTCGTCATGGACCTCGTACGCGGCGGCACCCTGGCGGACCGGGTCGGGCAGTGCGACCCGCAGGAGGCGCTGCGGCTGGCCGCGGAGGCCGGCCACGCGGTCCAGGTCCTGCACGAGGCCGGCGTGGTGCACCGCGACGTCAAGCCGTCCAACCTGCTGCTCGCCACCGACCCCGCGCCCGCCGCGGTGCTGGTGGCGGATCTGGGCAGCGCCAAGCAGCTGGCCGACGCGTCCGGGCTGACGGTGACCACCGGCACGCCCGCGTACATGGCACCGGAACAGGCCTTCCAGACCGGCGGGTTCGACGGGCGGGCCGACGTGTACGCGCTGGCCGTGGTGGCCTACGAGCTGCTGACCGGGCAGAAGCCGTTCGGCCCGGGCGGGCGCGCCACGGCCATGATGACCGACCGGCCGACCGCCTCGACGCTGCCGGAGCTCCCGGCCGGGGCGGAGCTGCCCCCGCACGTCGCCCTGCTGCTGCGGGCCGCGATGTCCGTCGAGCCGGCGGACCGCCCGCCGACCGCCCGGGCCTTCGCGGACGCGCTGCTGGCTCCGGCCCCGCAGCCCCGGCCCTCGGAAGGCCCCGGGTGGCTGACCCCGCGCGCGGTCCTTCTGGCCTCGGGCACGGTGTTCACGGCGGCGACCCTGCTGAGCTGGCTGCGGCGTTGAACCCGACCGGGGCCCGGTCCGCGCCGGCGGGCACGAGCGGCCTTCAGGGCGTACCGGGTACCGAGGACGCGTCGGCTGTACCGCTCAGCCCAGCCTGGCCAGGCCCTCGGTGGCGATCTTCTCGAAGACGGCCAGGTCGTTCTCGAAGATCGAGTCCGGGACCGGCCAGTGGATCACCAGCTCGGTGATGCCCAGCTCCCGGTACCGTCCCGCCCAGTCCACGAAGGCGTCCACCGACTGCAGCGGCTTCTCCGCGGTCGAGCCCTGGAGCAGCACCTTCTCCAGCTCGCCGACGTCCCGTCCCCGTGCCTCGCAGGCCGCCGTCAGCTTCTCGATCTGCTTGGCGATCACCTCGGGCGCCTGCTCCACCGGCACGTCCGCCGGCCCGCGCGGGTCCCCGTACGTCACCCAGCCCTGCCCGTACTCCGCCGCCAGCCCCAGTCCGCGCGGACCGGTCGCCGCGACGTAGAACGGCACCCGCGGCGTCTGCACGCAGCCGGGGATGTTCCGCGCCTCCACCGCCGAGTAGTACTCACCCTCGCGGGTCGTGGCGTCGCTGGTCAGCAGCTCGTCCAGCAGCGGCAGGAACTCCCCGAACCGGTCCGCCCGCTCCTTCGGCGACCAGGCCTCCTGCCCCGTCGCCGTCGCGTCGTACCCCGTCCCCCCGGCCCCGATCCCCAGCGTCAGCCGCCCGCCGGACACGTCGTCCAGCGTGATCAGCTCCTTCGCCAGCGTCACCGGGTGGCGAAAGTTCGGCGAGGTCACGAGCGTTCCCAGCCGGATCCGCTCGGTCGCGGTGGCCGCTGCCGTCAGGGTCGGGACAGACCCGAACCACGGCTCGTCCCGGAACGACCGCCAGGACAGGTGGTCGTAGGTGTAGGCGGCATGGAAGCCGAGTTCCTCGGCTCGTCGCCAGATCTTCTGTCCCTCGCCCCATCGGTGGATGGGGAGGATCACGGTACTCAGACGCATGTCGTCGACCCTAGTCGGACGTGCTTGCGGACGCCGAGTACGCGGGCCTCAGGTGGCGGCGTGTGCGCCGTCCACCAGCCGTCGTGGAGCGCAGGGCCCTGACACGTGCGTCAGTGGTCCGGGGGAGTGGAGCGGGTGTAGCGCGAGGCGAGTCGGCGCAGGTGTGCGACCAGCTCCGGCGGCTCGGTGACGTCGAAGTCGAGGTCGAGCATGCCCAGGTGGACGGCGAGGCTCTGCACCGTGTCGGCGCCGGTGGTCAACAGGCACCTGCTCGCGTCGACGGCCTCCACCGACCCGACCGCGGGGTTGATCCGTTCGATCACCGCCGCCGCCGGCGCGTGGACCTCCACCCGCGCGTGGTAGCGCCAGGCCGCGCCCGACACCCGGCGGGCGACGTACGAGGCCGCGTCGCCGCCGGGCAGCTCGCGCGGGGCGAAGCGCGGCCCGGCCGGGGTGCGGGGCCGGATCCGGTCGACCCTGAACGTTCGCCAGTCCTCGCGTTCGACGTCCCATGCCACCAGGTACCAGCGCCGTCCCCAGTTCACCGCCCGGTAGGGCTCCACGATCCGGAGGGTGGAGGAGCCGCCGTGGTCCAGGTAGTCGAAGCGCAGCCGTTCCCGGTCGCGGCAGGCGGACACCAGCGTGGTCAGCACCTCCGCCGAGACGGCCGGCGCGGGACGGTCGGCGGGCACGGTCACGGTGTACGCCTGGAGCGCCCGCACCCGTCGGCGCAGCCGCGAGGGCAGCACCTGCTCCAGCTTCGCCAGCGCTCGCAGCGCGTCCTCCTCCTCATCATGGCAACAGGCAACATCGGCCTCGTTCTCACGGGATTCGGCCTGTCGCAACGCATACCGTCCGCCCTGCGACAGGGCTCCACCGCACTGGGAGCCACCGCCCTCGCCGCCCTGGGGCTGTTCCTCTCCCACCAGTACGCCGGCCTCGGCATGGGGGTACGGAACGGGCCGCCGCATTCCCCCTCCTGCTCTGGGCACTGATGGCCGGCGTGCGCGGCCTGGTCACCGGCCGGACGGACGGATCGCAGACGACACCAACAGCGCAGCTCGGCCGCGCCGGTCGGTCGGCCCGAGCGCGGTGATCCCTTAGGGGACGGGCGGGGCGGCGTCATACCGCAGGTGCAGGCGGGCTCGTCATCGCAGCCCATGTTCACAAGGGCACACGCGCACTACGTTGAGCCTGTGTCCACTGTCATCAAGACGGACGGCCTCACCAAGAGGTTCCCCCGGGTGACTGCCCTCGATCAGCTGACCGTTGAGGTCGAGCCCGGGGTGGTCGGCCTGGTGGGAGCGAATGGCGCCGGCAAGTCCACACTCATCAAGATCCTGCTCGGGCTCTCCCCGGCGACCTCCGGGACCGGGCGGGTGCTCGGGCTGGACATCGCCACCCAGGGGTCGGCGATCCGCGAGCAGGTCGGCTACATGCCGGAGCACGACTGCCTGCCGCCGGACGTCTCGGCCACCGAGTTCGTGGTCCACATGGCGCGGATGGCCGGGCTGCCGGCCGCCGCCGCCCGGGAGCGGACGGCCGACACGCTGCGGCACGTCGGCCTGTACGAGGAGCGGTACCGCCCGATGGGCGGCTACTCGACCGGTATGAAGCAGCGGGTGAAGCTGGCGCAGGCGCTGGTGCACGACCCGAAGCTGGTGCTGCTCGACGAGCCCACCAACGGTCTGGACCCGGTCGGCCGGGACGACATGCTGGCGCTGATCCGCCGCGTGTACAGCGATTTCGGCATCTCGGTGCTGGTCACCACCCACCTGCTGGGCGAGCTGGAGCGCACCTGCGACCACCTGGTCGTCATCGACGGCGGAAAGCTGCTGCGCTCCTCCTCGACCGCCTCCTTCACCGGTACGACGGCCACCCTGGCGGTCGAGGTGACGGACCATCCGGAGGACCACGGCCTGGACGCGAGCGCCGCGGTGCGCGCGCGGCTGGTGGCGGCGGGCCTGTCGGTGGAGACGGAGGGGACGCGGATCCTGCTGGTCCGGCTGACGGGCGACGAGACCTACGACGCCATCCGGGACGCGGTCGCGGGGCTCGGGCTCGGCCTGGTCCGGCTGGAGGAGCGGCGGCACCGGGTCGCGGAACTGTTCACCGCGAGCGCGGACGGCACCGACAGCAGTGACGGCACCGAGAGCAGTGACAGCACCGACAGCACCCGGACGACGGAGAACGAGGGGAGTACCGCAGATGTCGCTTCCTCCTGAGTTCCGCCCGGCCGACACCGGCGTCATCCACGACATCGGCTACCGCGGCTACACCGGGCCCCGGCTCGGCCGGGGCTACGCCACCCGCTCGCTGTTCACCCAGAGCCTGCGCGCCGCGTACGGCCTCGGGCGTTCCGGCAAGTCCAAGGTGCTGCCGATGCTGGTGCTGGGCGTGGCCACCGTGCCCGCCCTGATCATCGTCGCGGTCGCCGTGGCCACCGGGGTCGACAAGCTGCCGGTGGACTACGCCCAGTACCTGAGCTCGATCGGGCTGGTCATCTCGATCTTCCTGGCCTCGCAGGCACCGGTGCTGTTCTCCCGGGACCTGCGCCACCACACCGTGCCGCTGTACTTCTCCCGGCCGATCACCCGCACCGACTACGTCCGGGCCAAGTTCGGGGCGATGGCCTGCGCCCAGCTGCTGCTGATGCTCGCGCCGCTGCTGGTGCTCTACATCGGCTCGCTGCTGGTCGGGCTGAAGTTCGGGGACCAGACCGCGCACTTCTTCTACGGCCTGACGGCCGCCGTGCTGTACGCCCTGGTGCCGACCTCGGTCGCGGTGGTGATCGCCGCCACCACGCCGCGGCGGGGCTTCGGGGTGGCCGCGATCATGGGCTACCTGGCGGTGAGCACCGCGGTGGTCGGGGTCGTGATCGGGCTGGCGAGCACCACGGTCGGCTTCGACGAGCCGCTGCCGACCTACCCGCAGTGGGCCGTGCTGCTGTCGCCGGGCGGGCTGGTGGAGAGCCTGACCAACGAGCTGTTCGACCTCGGCTCCGGCTCGCAGCGGATGCACGCGCCGGGCGGGCTCGGCCTGCTGGTGTTCACCCTGGTCGCCGTCGCGATGGTGGCCGGCTCGTACCGGCTGCTGCTGCGCCGCTATCGGAACGTTTGAGAGGGCGTCATGGCCACCATCACCATCGACAAGGTCTCCCGCTGGTTCGGGAACGTGGTCGCCGTCAACGACGTCAGCATGACGATCGGCCCCGGCATCACGGGTCTGCTCGGTCCGAACGGTGCCGGCAAGTCGACCCTCATCCACATGATGAGCGGCTTCCTGGCGCCGTCCACCGGCACGGTCACCCTGGACGGCGCGCCGATCTGGCGCAACCAGGAGGTGTACCGGCAGATCGGCCTGGTCCCCGAGCGGGAGTCGATGTACGACTACCTGACCGGCTGGGAGTTCGTCCTCGCCAACGCCGAGCTGCACGGACTGCCCCACCCGGGCGCCGCCGCCCGCAAGGCGCTCGCCCTGGTCGAGATGGAGTACGCCCAGGAACGGCGCACCGGCACCTACTCCAAGGGCATGAAGCAGCGGGTCAAGATGGCCTCGGCGCTGGTCCACGACCCGGCGGTGCTGCTGCTCGACGAGCCGTTCAACGGCATGGACCCGCGCCAGCGGCTCCAGCTGATGGACCTGCTGCGGCGGTTCGGCTCGGACGGCCGGACGGTGCTGTTCTCCTCGCACATCCTGGAGGAGGTCGAGCAGCTGGCCCGGCACATCGAGGTGGTGGTGGCCGGCCGGCACGCGGCCTCCGGGGACTTCCGCAAGATCCGCCGGCTGATGACCGACCGCCCGCACCGCTACCTGGTCCGCTCCAGCGACGACCGGCAGCTCGCGGCGGCGCTGATCGCCGACCCGTCGACGGCCGGTATCGAGCTGGACTGGCAGGAGAAGGCGCTGCGGATCCAGGCGGTGAACTTCCAGGGCTTCACCACCCTGCTGCCGCAGGTCGCCCAGCGGGCCGGTATCCGGCTGTACACCGTGGCCCCGGCGGACGAGTCGCTGGAGAGCGTGTTCTCCTACCTCGTCTCCGCGTAGTCCCGGCCCCCGGCCCCCCGGGCCACCGATACCGCCGCCCGCCGACCGGCACCCCTCACCAGGACCAGGAACCCCAGGAAGGCCGACCCACCATGAACCCGACCGTCGCCAGGCTGACGCTGCGCGGCCTGCTCGGCCGCCGCCGCGGCTTGCTGCTGCTGGTGGTCCCCGTCCTGCTGCTGCTCGTCTCGGCGTTCGCCGCCGCGTCCAGCGGGAACCACCACGACCTGGTCGTCGACGTCCTCGGCAAGCTCGGTCTGGGGACCCTGCTGCCGATCCTCGGACTGGTCGTCGGCACCGGTGCCATCGCCACCGAGATCGACGACGGCTCGATCGTCTACCTGCTGGCCAAGCCCCTGCCGCGCTGGAAGATCATCACCACCAAGCTGACGGTGGCGATCGGCATCACCTGGGCCTTCTCGGCGGTGCCGATGCTGCTGTCCGGGCTGCTGATGTACGGCACCAAGGAGGGGCTGGCACTCGCCTACACGGTCGCCGCGCTGGTCGCCGGCGCCGCGTACAGCGCGCTGTTCCTGCTGCTCGGCGTGGTGACCCGGCACGCGGTGGTGGCCGGACTGGCGTACGCGCTGCTGTGGGAGGCGGTGATCGGCAACTTCGTCGAGGGCGCCCGCAAGCTGAGCATCCAGCAGTGGGGGATGGCGGTGGCCGAGTCGGTGGCCGCCGAGGGCTCGATCACCTCGGTGGTCTCGCTCGGCGCGGCCGTCGCGCTGCTGCTGGTGGTCGCGGTGGCGGCGACCGTGCTCGCCTCGGTGAAGCTGGCCGGGCTCACCCTGGCCTCGGAGGAGTAGGACGCGGCACGGAACGTACGGACCGCACGGCTCACCGAGCCGTGCGGTCCGCGTGTGTCCGCGTGTGTCCGCGTGCGGTCCGCGTGCGGTCCGCGTGCGTCAGAGCGTGCGGTCCCGCCCGGCGCCCCAGCCGGCGACGGCGACCACGCTGACCAGGACCAGCATCAGCGCCAGCGGAGTGGTCCAACCGCCGGTCGCCTGGCGCAGCGCCCCGGCCCCGACCGGTCCGGCCGCCGCGACCAGATAGCCGACCGCCTGCGACATCCCGCCCAGCTGGGCGGCGCCGGCGGCGCTGTCGGTCCGCAGCACGATGAAGGCCAGGCCGAGGCCGAGCGAACCGCCCTGGGCGACGCCGAGGATGACGGCCGCCACCCAGGCGCCGGGCACCGGCGCGATCAGCAGGACGGCGATGCCGACCGCGTTGAGCAGGGCCATCGAGACGGCGAGCGCCCGCTGGTTGGTCATCCGCCCGGCGAACAGCGGCACCAGGAAGGCGCCGGCCACCTGGACCAGGTTGGAGAAGGCGAAGACCAGGCCGGCCTCGCCGCGGTCCATCCCGTGGTCGGCCAGGATGGTCGGCATCCACGCGACCAGGGTGTAGACCAGCAGCGACGAGATGCCCATGAACAGGCTGATCTGCCAGGCCAGCGGCGAGCGCCAGATCCCCTGGACCGGCCGGACCGGGGTGACCGGCGGCTTGGTGACACTGACGACACCCGCGCCGTCCCGGGCCGCCCTGGCCCGCAGCACCTGCGGCAGCCAGGCCACCGCCGCGACCAGCGCGAGCAGCGACCAGGCACCGAGCGAGGCCTCCCAGCCGCCGCCGAGCGCGTGCTCCAGCGGCACCGACAGACCGGCCGCCATGGTCGCGCCGACCAGCATGGTGGTCGAGTAGACGCCGGTCATCGCGGCGGCCCGGTCCGGGAACTCGCGCTTGACCAGGCCGGGCATCGAGACGTTCAGCACGGCGATCGCGACCCCGATCACCACGCACCCGGCGTACAGCGCCGCCACCGAGGGCAGCACCCGCAGCAGCACCCCGGCACCGAGCACCAGCACCGCGCCCAGCACCACCCGCTCGGTGCCGAAGCGCCGGGTCAGCCGGGGGGTGAGCGGCGCGCCGACGCCCTGGAAGAGCACCGGCACGGTGGTGATCAGTCCGCTCGCGGTGGCGGAGAGACCGAAGGAGCGCTGGATCTCGCCCACCATCGGCGACACCGCCGCCAGGCAGGCGCGCATGTTCAGGGCGACCAGCAGGATGCCGGTCAGCAGCAGCGCGGGGTGCGCGAGCCGGGAGCGGACGGGGAACGGGACGGAGGTGGTGACAACCGGCTGCTGGGCACGGGTGACGGCCATGGGTGGTGCTCTTTCGTGGGATTCGGAGTGCGTCCGGGCAGGCGGACGGAACGGAAGGGGGGCCTCGGCCCGCTCACTTCCGGGCGGCGATGGCGGCGAGGAGCTGCTCGACGGCCGCGGTGGGTTCGGCGAGCAGCGCGCGACAGGCCCGTTCGGCCCGGTCCGGGTCGCCGCTCTCGATCGCGTCGACCAGGGCCGCGTGGGTCGCCACGACCACCTCGGGCATGTCGTGGTCGCCGAACGCCGTCCGCATCGACTCGCGCACCGAGGCGCCGAAGTAGCGGTACACCTCGGTCAGCGCCGGGTTGTGCGCGGCCTCCACGACGGCCGTGTGGAACTCCAGGTCGTGCTCGACGGTGGCCTCGCGACCGGCCCGCTCGGGGTGCGAGGCGATCACCTCGGCCTCGCGGGCCAGCGCGGCCCGCATCCGGACGATGTCCTCGGGGGTGTGCCGCAGCGCCGCCAGCCGGGCGGCCTCGGCCTCCAGGGCGGCCCGGACCTCCAGGACGTCCCGCACACCGGAGCGCTGCACCCCGCGCAGTACGGCGGCCGGGTCGCTGGTGGAGCGGACGAAGGTGCCCTCGCCCTGCCGGGAGACCAGCATCCCCGCGTGCACCAGCACCCGGATCGCCTCGCGGACGGTGTTCCGTCCGATCCCGAGGCGTTCGGCGAGCTCGTGCTCGGTCGGGATCCGCGAGCCGACCGGCCAGACGCCGCTGCTCAGCTGCTCCCGCAGCTGGTCGATCGCGGTGTCCACCAGGGAGCGCCGCCCGGCGGTCTGCAGCGTGTCGTTGCCGCTGTGCGCGCTGCTCATGGCGGGCTCCTCCCGGTCGGTCGGGCTCGGTGTGTCGAGGCTCGGTCGTCGGTCATCCTACAACTGCTTGCCCGGTCATCCTACAACTGGGGGTTGAACGGCCCGGGAACCGTCCGCGGCGGCCTGGCGTTCCTCCGGACGACCGGCGCTCCCGACCGCCCCGGAAGGATCCGGACGGACGGGCCCGGTCCACCACCCCTGATTCCACCCCCCTGATGCGAGGAGAACGTCCGCATGGTGTTCAAGAAGCTGCTCGGTGCCCTGGGCGTCGGCGGTCCCGGCGTCGACACCGTCCTGAGCACGCCGGTCGTGCGGCCCGGCGGGACGATGGCCGGCACGGTCGAGCTGACCGGGGGGACGGTGGAGGCGGACATCCGGGGGATCACGCTGACCCTGGTCGCCCGGGTGGAGGTCGAGCACGAGGAGGGCGAGAGCACCGGCCTGTACCCGTTCGCGCGGTTCTCGGTCACCGCGCCGCTGAAGCTGGCGCCGGGCGAGAACCGCTCGATCCCGTTCTCCGTCCAGGTGCCGTGGGAGACCCCGGTCACCACCGTCGCCGGGCAGCGCCTGCACGGCATGCAGCTCGGTGTGCGCACCGAGGTCGACATCGCGGGCGCGCTCGACAAGGGCGACTCGGACCCGCTGGAGGTCGAGCCGCTGCCGGTGCAGCACCGGATCCTGGAGACCCTGCTCCAGCTGGGCTTCCGGTTCCGCTCGGCCGACCTGGAGGCCGGGCACATCCGCGGCACCGGGCAGACCCTGCCGTTCTACCAGGAGATCGAGTACTCGGCGGCGCCGCAGTACGCGCACTCCTGCAACTCGCTGGAGGTCAGCTTCGTGACCACCCCGGACAAGGTCGAGGTGGTGCTGGAGGCGGACCGCCGGGGCGGCCTGTTCGGCGGCGGCGGGGACGTGATCCGCACCCATGTGGTCGGCCACGGCCAGGCGGACGAGGACCTCACGGCGCTGGTGGACGGCTGGATCCGCGCCGCGCTCTGAGGCCGGGCGGCCGCCGCGCTCCGGGACCGGGATCAGCCGTAGGAGACGTTGCTGCAGATGTCGTCGTCACCCGACCTGGCCTCGCTGACCACCTCGGTGGGCAGCGCGGCCGGGCCGGTGGCGGTCGGGGAGGGGGAGCCGCTCGCGCCGCCGCCCGCCGCGTAGTCCCGGCCGAGCCGCAGACTGATCCCCGCCGTCTGCCCCGGAGCCACCGCGGCGCCCGGGAACAGCGCGGCGACCTTCTCCGCGGCGGCCCGCTGCCCGGTGCCGTACTCGACCGTGGTGGTCGCCCGCGCGGTGCCGCGGCTGGACGTCCCGGCGACGGTGACCCGGGCCGCCCGCAGGGTCTCGGCGGCCCTGGCGGCCAGGCCGGCGGCATTGGTGGCGTTGTAGACGGTGACCCGGATCGGCGCGCCGTCGGCGCCGACCGCCGGGGAGGGCTCGGCGCTCGGCGTGGGCGTGGGCGTCGGCTCGGCCGTCGGCGCGCCCGCCGCCTCCTGCTGGCCGGTGGCGTCCTGGCCGTCGATGGTCCGGTCCGCCTGGAGGGTCCGCCACAGGGTGTCGACCGCCGGGTGCACCAGATCGATCCGGGCACCGGAGTAACGCCAGGGCGTGGTCAGGAACTTGACCTCGTGCAGGTCGATGCCCTTCAGCGTCAGCGCGAAGTCCACCAGCTTGGCGGCCGAGTCGAGGCCGGGGTCGACGGTCATCGAACGGGTCGCGGCGTCGGCCAGCGGCAGCAGGGTGCCGGGGCTCAGGCCCTTGCTCTTGATCTTCGCCAGCAGGGAGGAGAGGAAGGCCTGCTGACGCTTCATCCGGCCGACGTCCGAGTCGTCGCCGATGCCGTGCCGCAGTCGCACGTAGTCCAGTGCCTGCTGGCCGGAGACCCGCTGGCGGCCCTTGGCGAGCACCACCTTGCCCTTCCGGCCGAGATTGGGGTTGATGTTCCCCTCGTGGATGTCGTTCGGCAGGCAGACGTCGACCCCGCCGACGGCGCCGGTCATCGCGGCGAAGCCCTCGAAGTTGACCTCGATGGTGTGGTCCACCCGGATGCCGGTGAGCCGCTCCACCGTGTTCAGCGTGCAGGCCGGGTTCCCGGTCTCGGAATTTCCCACCGAGAAAGCCGAGTTGAACATCTGAGCAGGCTGCTCCCGGGTCCACTTGCCGTTCGGCAGCTTGCACCGGGGCACGGTCACCAGGGCGTCGCGCGGGATCGAGATGCCGACCGCGTGCCGGTGGTCCGCGTACACGTGCAGCAGGATCGTGGTGTCCGAGCGGGCGCCGGCCTCGTCGCCGCCGCCCAGGTCGCTGTTCTTCCCGGAGCGTGAATCGGAGCCGATCAGCAGCAGGTTGACGGGCCGGTGGCCGTGCGCGTCGGCCGCCGATTCGGGCGGTCGGTCGGGGGCGATGGCATCCGCGTCGAAGGACCGGAGATTGCCGTTCAGCTTGTAGTACACCGCGCCGCCGGCGCCGGCCAGCACCACCAGCACCCCGGCCACGGACCAGGCGATCAGCCGCCGGGCGCCGCTCCTGCCGCCCCGTTCGGGGCTCCGGGCGGCGCTCCGCCGCCCGCTCCCGCCCCGGCCGTCGGCGCGGGGCTCCCTGGGGGCGTCCCGGCGGCCGGCCCGGGTGGTCGTCCGACCGCCCTCGCCGGTCCCGCCCCGGCCCGGGCGGACCGGGACGGCGCTCCCCCGGGCGGCTCTGCGGGCCTCGGCCCGGCCGCCGGGGCGCGGCGCCGGGAGCCGGCCGGGGCCGTCCTCGGGCCACTCGGTCCGGACCGGGTCGTCGGTCCGGACACCGCCGTCGGCGCGCCCCCGCCCCGCCGGATCCGGCGGGCTCCCGTCCCACTGGACTGACATGGCGCGCACCTCTCAGTGACCGAAGCGGGCAACCCTGGGAGCATACAAACTCTTCCGCCGCCGCCCGGCCGCCGAACCGGGCCGCACCCCCGCCGACCCGGGCATTCGCCGCGCCGGGCCGCCGTACGGTCACTCCAACGGCTGAACCGGCGGGCGGCGCGGGCGGGTTCACCCCGGCGTGCGGCGGACGCGCCGCGACCCCGGTGCGGGCACCGGGGTCGCGGGGAGTTCGGGTCGGGCGGGGCCGGGTCGGGCGTGGCTGGTCGGGCGGAGCGCCTGGGTTCAGAGCGCGGGGTAGAGGCGCTCCAGCACGGCGGCGACGCCGTCCTCGTCATTGCTCAGGGTGACCTCGTCGGCCACCGCGAGCAGCTCCCGGTGCGCGTTGGCCATCGCGACGCCGTGCCGGGCCCAGCCGAACATCGGTACGTCGTTGGGCATGTCGCCGAAGGCGATGGTGTCGGCCGCCGTCACCCCGAGCCGACGGGCGGCGACGGCCAGCCCGGTGGCCTTGGAGAGGCCGAGCGGCAGCAGTTCGACCACACCGGCGCCGGCCATCACCACGCCGACCAGGTCGCCGGCCGCGTTGCGGGCGGCCTCGGCGAGGGCGTCGTCGCTGAGTTCGCGGTGCTGTATGTAGAGCTTGCTGATCGGGGAGGTGAGCAGCTCGGACGCCGGGACCTCGACCACCGGCAGCTCGGAGCCGATCTGCAGCCGGTAGCCGGGGCCGGCCAGGACGTCGCCCTCCAGGCCGTCCTGGTTGGCGGCGATCGCCAGCGGGCCGACCTCGGCCTCGATCTTCTCGATCGCGAGCGCGGCCACCCGGCGGTCCAGGGTGAGCGAGGTGAGCAGCTTGTGCGCGCCGGCGTCGTAGACCTGGGCGCCCTGGCCGCAGACCGCTATGCCCCGGTAGCCGATCTCGTCGAAGACCGGGCGGGCCCAGGTGGCCGAGCGGCCGGTGACGATGATGTGCAGCGCCCCGGCCGCGGTGGCGGTGGCCAGCGCGGCGCGGGTGCGTGCGGAGACGGTCTCGGAGCTGCTCAGCAGCGTGCCGTCGAGGTCGGTGGCGACCAGCTTGAAGGGCAGGCCGCCACCGTCCGAGGGGGAGACGGGGCTGGGGCTGGTGGTGCTCATGGGCCGTGCGTCTCCCGGGAGTTGCTTCTTCACTGCGGACCGGCGGGGCCGGTGCTACTTGACCGGCTCCAGCACG
The DNA here is from genome assembly GCF_001279805.1 of Streptomyces sp. XY431. NCBI lineage: Bacteria > Bacillati > Actinomycetota > Actinomycetes > Kitasatosporales > Streptomycetaceae > Streptomyces > Streptomyces sp. XY431. The sequence goes on along the minus strand of NZ_LGDO01000002.1, from coordinate 7,795 downwards.
GTGCGGCCGCCGAGGTAGGGGCGGAGCGCCTCGGGGACGACGACCGAGCCGTCGGGCTGCTGGTGGTTCTCCAGGATCGCCACGATGGTGCGCGGAACGGCGACCAGGGTGCCGTTCAGCGTGGCCAGCGGGCGGACCTTGCCGTCCTCGCGCATCCGGATGGAGAGGCGGCGGGCCTGGTACTCGGTGGTGTTCGAGGTCGAGGTGACCTCGCGGTACTTGCCCTGGGTGGGGACCCAGGCCTCGATGTCGAACTTGCGCGCGGCCGAGGCGCCGAGGTCGCCGGAGGCGACGTCGATGACCCGGTAGGGCAGTTCGAGCGCGTTGAGGAAGTCCTTCTCCCACTGGAGCAGGCGGCGGTGCTCGTTCTCGGCGTCCTCGGGGGTGGTGAAGACGAACATCTCCACCTTCTCGAACTGGTGGACGCGGATGATGCCGCGGGTGTCCTTGCCGTAGGTGCCGGCCTCGCGGCGGAAGCAGGACGAGTAGCCGGCGTAGCGCAGCGGCAGCTTGTCGGCGTCGAGGATCTCGTCCATGTGGTACGCCGCGAGCGGGACCTCGCTGGTGCCGACGAGGTAGCGCTCGTCGTCCTCCAGGTAGTACACGTTCTCCGCGGCCTGGCCGAGGAAGCCGGTGCCGTCCATGGCGGCGGCGCGGACCAGGGCCGGGGTGATCATCGGCACGAAGCCGGCGGCGGTGGCCTGGGCGATCGCCATGTTGACCAGGGCGAGCTCCAGCAGCGCGCCGACGCCGGTCAGGTAGTAGGACCGGGCACCGGCGACCTTGGCGCCGCGCTCGGTGTCGATCGCGCCGAGCAGCTGGCCCAGCTCGACGTGGTCGCGGGGCTCGAAGCCCTCGGCGGCGAAGTCGCGCGGGGTGCCGATCTCCTCCAGCGTGACGAAGTCCTCCTCGCCGCCGACCGGGGCGGCCGGGTCGATGAGGTTCGCCAGCGAGCGGAGCAGGCGCTCGGCCTCGTCCTTGGCCCCGCCCTGCTCGGAGTCGGCGGCCTTGACCTCGGCGGCCAGCTCCTTGGTGCGCTGGAGCAGGGCGGCCTTCTCGTCGCCCTGGGCCTTGGCGACGAGCTTGCCGAGCGACTTCTGCTCGGCGCGGAGTTCGTCGAAGCGCGTGCCCGAGGACCGGCGGCGTTCGTCGGCGGAGAGGAGGGCGTCGACCAGGTCGACGTCCTCGCCACGGACGCGCTGCGAGGCGCGCACTCGGTCAGGGTCCTCACGGAGCAGGCGAAGGTCAATCACGGGGCCCAGCCTACCGGGCGGAGGCCCGTCCACCGGTACCGGTTTTCCCCTGGGGATAACTCGCCCCAGCCTGTGGATAACTCTTGTGGGAAACGATCCGCGGGCCGGTTATCCACAGGCTCGGGGCCGGGGCTGTGGATCGTGGGGCGGGACCGGTGGGCTGCGGAACGAACCATGGAATTCGAGTTTGAAACCTTATTTGACCTTCCCGGGTGAGGGAATTGAAGCACTCGGACGGGTGATTTGCCGACACCCGGGTGACTCTGGTCCGATTAGTCATCTCTGCGACGCAAACCGATGATCCGACCGATGTGCGCAGTGGCTATACCGGTTTGTCGACTCGTCCCCAAGCCTGTGGATAACTCGGGCCTGTGGACAGTGGATGCCCCTGTGGACAAGCCGGGGGCCGGGGCGGCCGCCCTGTGGACGACCGCCCGGCGCTGCAGAAAACGGTTCTAAAAGGACATGTGGACGGGGAATGTCCCCCGGATGTCCTCAGATGTCCTCGCGCCTGCTCTCGCGCCCGCCCTCGCGTCCGTCAGATGTCCCCGCGCCCGTCGAGGCAACGGGAGAGCCAGTCCGCGGCGGCGCCGAAATCCGCGTCCGAGGTGCCGGGCCGCTGGTGCCCGGACACCTGCCGGTCGGCGCGCGGATAGGAACCGAGGAAGCGCACCTGCGGGCAGATCCGCTTGAGGCCCATCAGCGCCTCGCCGACCCGGCGGTCGCTGAGGTGCCCCTCGCAGTCGATGAGGAAGCAGTAGTTGCCGAGCCCCTCCCCGGTCGGCCGGGACTCGATCCGCATCAGGTTGACCCCGCGCACCGCGAACTCCTGGAGCAGCTCCAGCAGCGCGCCCGGGTGGTCGTCCGGCAGCCAGGCCACCATCGAGGTCTTGTCCGCCCCGGTCGGCGAGGACACCCGCCCCGGGCGGCCCACCAGGACGAACCGGGTGGTCGCGCTCTGCACGTCCACGATGTCCTTGACCAGCGGGTCCAGCCCGTAGATCGGGGCCGCGAACTCGCCCGCGAACGCCCCGTCGTACCGGCCCTCGGCGACCAGCCGGGCGCCGTCGGCGTTCGAGGCGGCCGACTCCCAGTGCGCGTCCGGGAGGTTGGCGGCGAGCCAGCGGCGGACCTGGGCCTGCGCCACCGGGTGGCTGGTGACGGTCTTGACGTCCGCCAGCCCGGTGCCCGGCCGCACCAGCAGCGCGAAGGTGATCGGCAGCAGCACCTCGCGGTAGATCATCAGCGGGGCGCCGGAGGCGAGTTCGTCGTTGGTGGCCGTGACGGCGCCCTCGACCGAGTTCTCGATCGGCACGAACGCGCCCGAGGCCTCGCCGCCACGTACCGCGTCCAGCACCAGCTGCACCGAGGACATCGGCACCAGCTCCCGGGTCGCCGCCTCCGGCAGGGTGCGCAGGGCCGCCTCGGTAAAGGTCCCCGCCGGCCCGAGGTACGTGTAGCGGGTGGCCGACATGACGCCTCCAAGGGGAACGGGACCGACGGGAGTTCGGCGGACCGCCGAAAGGAGCCACCTTAGTCACTCCCGGCGCCGCCCACGATCGCGTCCCGCTCCGTGGGCGGAGTCCGCACGACGGGTGGACGGCGGGCCTACGGGTCGGTCACTCGAACAGGGTCTGCCCGACGTACCCGTCCGGCGACGCCCCCGGCGGGACGGCGTACAGCCCGCTCGCCTCGTGCCGCAGGAAGCGGGACAGCCCGTCGCCCCGGGCCAGCTTGCGCTGCACCGGGGTGAACCCCTTGCGCGGGTCGGCCTGGAAGGCCAGGAAGAGCAGCCCGGCGTCCGGCGACCCGTCGGCCAGCAGTCCGTCGTGGTACGAGAACCCGCGCCGCAGCATGGCCGCCCCGCCGTTGGCGGCCGGCGCCGCGACCCGGATGTGCGCGTCCGCGGGCACGGCCAGCGACCCGTCCGCCGCCTGGGCGGCGAGGTCCACCGGCGTGCGCTCGCCCGCGTCGGCGGCCGCGCCGAGCGGTGCGCCGTCCGACTTGCGCCGTCCGATCACCCGCTCCTGGCGCTCCACCGGCAGCGCCTCCCAGTTGTCCAGCAGCATCCGGATCCGCCGGAACACCAGGAACGAGCCGCCCGCCAGCCAGGCCGGCTGCTCGCCCCCGGCGGCGACGAACACCTTGGCCGCGAAGCCGTCCTCGTCCGGCCGGGGGTTGTTGGTGCCGTCGACCTGGCCCATCAGATTGCGCCCGGTCATGGGGCCGGCGGTGGCGCCGGGCGTCCGGGCGAAGCCGGACATCTGCCAGCGCAGCGCCGCGGTGCCGGCCGCCTGGCGCTGGAGCACCCGCAGCGCGTGCACGGCGACCAGGGCGTCGTCGGCGCCGATCTGCACGAACAGGTCGCCGTCGCCGCGGGCCGGGTCCAGCGCGTCGGCCGGGAAGTCGGGCAGCGGCTCCAGTCCGGCCGGGCGGTGGTCGGCCAGCCCGGTCCGGTCGAACAGGGACGCGCCGAAGCCGAAGGTGACGGTGAGCGAGCAGGGACCGGCGTCCAGGGCGATCTGGTTCTCGAACTCGTCGGCCGGCTCGCCCACCGCCATCCGGCCGGCGGTGCGCGACCAGCGCCGGAGCAGCGCCCGCACGCCGTCCCGGCCGACCCCGCCGGCCAGGTCGAAGGCGGCCAGCTGGACCCGGGCCTGCTGGGGTTCGAGGATCCCGGCCTGGTGCTCGCCGTGGAATCGCACCGCGGCGACCCCCAGCCGGGGGCCCGCCCCGGCCGCCGGCCGCGGCGGGCCCGGGTCGCGCCGCTCCACGGCCAGGGCCGTCGCGGCCCCGGCGCCGGCGCCGACCACCAGGCCGGCCCCGGCGGTTCCCAGCAGCGTCCGCCGGGTCAGGCCGGGGGCACGACCGTCGGGGGTGGCGCCGTCGGTGCTGGTGCTGTCGCTGGTACTGGTGCTGGTCTCCATGGGGATGGTCCGCCCTATCCGATCTTCAGCTGCTTGATCTCCGTGGTCTGGTCGATGTCGGAGGATCTGATCACCACCGACACCACCCAGTTCCCGGCGAGCGGCAGCTGCGCGGTCCCGGTCCAGCGCCCGGTGCCCTCGGCGGCGAGCGGCACGGTGAGCGGGCCGAGGTCGCGGTCCGGCAGGGTGAAGGCGAGCTCGACCTCGGGCACCTCGACGGGCGAGCCGTCCGCGCCGTCCAGCTTCAGGTGCACCTCGTTCGACCCGGTACCGGCCGGGTTGAGGGTGACGGTCGCGGTGCCCTTGGCGTTCGGCGTCCGGCCCTTGGTGTCGTACGGGAGCTTGAGCTCCACGGTCCGGCCGGGCACCGTCTGCGGGGCGGGTGCCCCACCGGTGGTCCCGCCGTTCGTGCCGCCGTTCGTGCCGCCGGTCGTCGTGGCGGCGCCGTTCGCCGCGGCGGCCGCGACCTCGCCCGCCACCCGTCCGGGCGGGGAGTTGGTGAGCAGGGTGGTGACCACCAGGACGGCCACCGCGACCGCCGCCTCGACCAGCACCGAGCGGCGCAGCCCGGCCCGGGTCGGGGTGAGCCCGCGGTCCCGGTCGGCGTTCGCCCGGGCCGCCCGCTGACGGGCCAGCTGGGCCTGCCGGACCGGGTCCCCGGTGTCCGCGCCAGGGCCGGAGGCGGTGTCGGAAGCGGTGTCGGAGGCGGCAACGGGAGCGTCGGCGGCCGCGGCGACCGCGACCGGCTCCGGCACGACCTCGGCCGCCTCCTCCGGGGTGGCGCGCAGCCGGGCGAGCCAGCTGCGGGACATCCAGGCGACGCCGAGCATGGCGACCACACAGCCGGTCTTGACCAGCAGCAGCCGCCCGTAGTCGGTGCCGGTCAGCGCTCCCCAGCTGCCGAGGCCGCGCCAGGACTGGTAGACGCCGGTGCCGGCCAGCACCAGGACGGCGCCGAAGGCGATCTTCGAGAAGCGGTCCGCGACCTCCGCGCCGATCCCCTCGCGCAGCCCGACCAGCATCGCGGCCAGGCCGCCCAGCCAGAGCGCCATGGCGACCAGGTGGAGCATGCCGAGCGGCAGCGCCAGCCAGACCTGGATGCCCACCGAGGCGTGGTCCGCGCCGACCCAGGTCGCCGAGAGCGCGACGGCCAGCACCAGTCCGGCCACCCCGAGGCCCAGCCGGGCCTCGCGCTGCGGGCGCTCGGCGGCGCGCCGCTCCAGCTCCCGCAGCTCGGCCTCCTCCGGATCGCCGTCCGCCCCGGCCGTAGCGGACCCGGCCGTACCGGACCCGGCCGTACCGGACCCGGCCGTACCGGACCCGGGCCTGCCGGACCCGGCCGCACCGTTCCCGCCGCTCGCGGCGGCCTTCGCGGTGCCGCCCTGCGGCAGCCCGAGCTGACCGACCAGCAGGGAGAGGAACACCCCGCTCGCCGCGAGCAGCAGCAGCCGGGCCGCCAGCGCGGTGCCGATCCGCTCGTCCAGCGTGGCCCTGATCAGCGACAGGTCGAAGGCCTTGCCGATCCCCGAGCCCCGCTCGTACGGTCCGCGCAGCATCAGCACGGCGACGGTGGACACCAGCAGGGCCACCCAACCGGTCATCAGCAGTCGCTGCACCGGGCGCCGGGAGGCCCCGGCCGGCCAGCAGAGCAGCACGAAGCCGGCCGCGCCGGCGAGCAGCGCGAACGCCGCGTAGGCGACCGTCCGGCCGGTGCCGTAGAGCGCGGCGACCAGGCTGTCGGCCTCGGCGTTCTGCAGGGCGGTGGTGGAGACGGTGGTGGCCGAGGGCGCGCCGATCGAGAAGGTGAAGGCCCCGCCGATCGGGTGCGAGTCCTCCGAGACGGCCCGCCAGGCGACGGTGTAGGTGCCGTTGGCGAGCCCGGAGCCGAGCCCGACCCGGGCGGTGTTGTCCTTGCCGTCGGCGTGCGTGGGGCTGCCCGAGTCCACCGCCCGGCCGGTCGGGTCGAGCACCCGCACCGAGTCCGAGGAGAGCGAGACGGCCTCGCTGAAGGTCAGGGTGACGGCCTGCGGCGCGGTGGGCAGGACGGCGTTCTGCGCCGGGTCGGCGGACTGCAGGGCGGCGTGCGCGGCGGCCGGTCCGGCGCCGGCGAGCAGCAGCGCGAGGACCGCGCCGAGTACGCCGAGCAGCCCGGTGATCCGCCGTCCCAGCAGCCCTGTCGTCGTCGTCCGTACTGTCGTCGCCGCCCGCGTTGTCGCCGCCCGCGCCGTTGCCGGCCGTGCCTTCGGCGTCCGTCCCATCAGCATCCTGCGATCCCTTACTGCTGGCCGGGCCGGTAGGTGAGCTCCTTGACCGGCACCTTGACCGAGATGGTGCCGGTGCGGGTGAAGGTCAGGTCGAGTTCGAGTTCGTCACCCAGGACCGGGGCCTTCTGCCACCCCATGATCATCAGATGGGTGCCGCCCCGGGCGAGCTGCAGCGCGCCGTGCGCGGGGACGTCGAGTTTCTCGACCTGCTCCATGGTGCTGGCGGTGGAGCGGTGCATGGTGACCGAGGAGGCGCCGGGGCTGGAGACCTTGACCAGCTCGTCGCCCTCGCCGCCCTCGTTGCGCACCGTCAGGTAGCCGGCCGCCATGCCACCGGCCGGCGGCATCGGGATGTAGGAGTCGGCGACGCTGAGTCGGGCCGCCCCTCCGCCGGCGGAGGCTCCGCCGCCGTCCTGGCCACCGGCCCCGCAGGCCACCAGGAAGGCGCCGCCGCCCAGTGCCGTCGCCAGCACCGCCCCTGCCAGCGCCGTCCGGCGGAAGCCGAGGGCGCCCTTCATGCGGCGACCCCCCTGGCGAGCAGCGGCAGGTCGTGCTCGAAGGTCTTCACCTCGGTGCCGCTCAGGTAGAGCACGTGCGCCTTGTCGTCGGAGGGCAGGAAGGCCAGCACCTGGGCGCCGTGGGTGGAGGTGACGGTGCCGTCGGCGTTGGTCACCGGGTCCTCGATCAGGATGCCGAGCGCCTTGGCGGCCGCCTTCACCTTGGTCAGGTCCCCGGTCAGGCCTATGAAGTCGCTGCCCATCGAGTCCAGCCAGGCGCGCAGCACCTGCGGGGTGTCGCGCTGCGGGTCGGTGGAGACGAACACGACGTCGACCTTCTGCCGCTCCTCCGGGGAGAGCTTCTTCATCGCCACGCCGATGTCGCCCATGGTGGTCGGGCAGACGTCCGGGCAGCTGGTGTAGCCGAAGAACAGCAGGGTGGTCCGGCCGCCGGTCTTCTGCCGCAGGTCGTAGGGCTGGCCGGAGGTGTCGGTCAGCTGGAGGTCGGGCTTGTCGAAGTGCTTGCCGAGCACGGTGCCCTCGTAGGGCGAGTCGGACTTCTGCTGGACGACCTTGGCGGGGCCGGCGGCGTCGGAGCCGGAGGAGCCGCAGGCCGTCAGCGCGAGCGCGGCGGCCAGCGCGACGGCGGTGGCCCCGGCCAGGCGGGCGGCGCGGGGGGTACGGGCGGAGCGGGGCATGGGAGGGTCCGATCGTGTGCGGTGGATCACCGGCGGGGGCGCGCCCGGGGGGGGGGGGGGGGGGGGGAGGGGGGGGGGGGGGGGCCCCCCGGGCCCGCCCCACCCGCCGTCGCTCCGGCCGACTGTTCAGCGCGGTGCTGCGGACCTGTCCCGGCC